>NZ_JAAGPM010000211.1:0-9678 GCF_017104865.1 Burkholderia sp. Ac-20349 | reverse complement strand
CGATACCGAAAACGGCGCGGGATCGCGTTGGAAACTCGTCGGCACGGCGGGCGAGAGCCACAGCGAAGTCGGCGGCCACGGCGCGAACCACGCAGCGGCCAGCGCGGCGAGCGCCGACGCGACACGCCATTTGCGCGAAGCGAGCGCGATGCCCGCGAGCACGACGGCCAGCGCCGTCGCCGCGGCGGCGAACGCGAATTGCCGCGTGAGCCCCGCGTCGATGCGCAGCGTTTCGAGCGCGATGCGGTGTGTCCACGGCCACGCGGCTTGACCGTCGGCGTCGCCCGTCAGCCCGAGCGCATGCAGCACACGCGCCAGCGCGATTTGCGCGCGGTACAGCCCTTGCAGGAACACGAGCGCCCAGTCGGCAAACGTCGGCGTGTTCATCGGCACCATTCCCGCCGCGCCGCGGCCCATCGTCGAACGGCACTGCGCATCTACCAGCTCGCATCGAGCCCGAGATGCCGCAGCGCGTCGTGACGCAGTTCCGCGAGGCGCGGGTCGCCGCGATGGCGCGGGTAGGGCAGGTCGACGTGCAACTCGGCGACGATCCGCGCGGGACGCGGCCCGAACACGATCACGCGCTGCGCGAGGAACAGCGCTTCCTCGACATCGTGCGTGACGAGCAGCGCGGAGAAACCGTCGCGTTGCCACAGCGCGGTGAGCTCGGCCTGCATCGTGAGCCGCGTCAGCGAATCGAGCTTGCCGAGCGGCTCGTCGAGAATCAGCAGGCGCGGATCGTTGACGAGCGCGCGGGCCAGCGCGACCCGCTGCGCCATCCCGCCGGACAACTGGTGCGGGAACACGTTCGAGAATTCCTGCAGCCCGACGCGCGCGAGCGCATCGTCGACGCGATGCTGCGACGCACGCGCCACGCCGCGCGCCTCGAGGCCGAGCGCGACGTTCGCACGCACGCGCCGCCACGGGTACAGCGTCGGGTCCTGGAACACGACGATGCGCGACGGATCGGGTTGCTCGATCGGCACGCCATCCTGCGCGATCGTGCCTTGCCGCGCGGCGTCGAGGCCCGCGACAAGGCGCAGCAGCGTCGATTTCCCGCAGCCGCTCGGGCCGAGCAGCGCGACGAATTCGCCGGCCGCGACCGACAGCGTGACGTCGTCCAGCACCGGCAGCGCACCGCCGGGGCCGTCGAACGCATGGCTCACGCGGCGGATGTCGATGCGCGCACCGCGCGGCGTCGTGGCGGCGGGCGCGGCGGCAACGGACGAGTCGAGACCGGCGGCGCTTACCATTTGACGGTTCCTTTCTGCCAGGCGAGCACGCGGTCGCGCACCGCGAACAGCAGCGCGATCAGCCCGGAAAACAGCAGCGCCATCACGATCAGCGCCGCATACATGTTCACGTACGATGCCCAGCCCTGCGCCCAGCTCAGGTACCAGCCGAGCCCCGACTTGACGCCCATCATCTCGGCGACGACCAGCACCGTGAACGACGCGCTCAGCCCCATGAAGATGCCGACGAACACGTGCGGCAGCGCGGCCGGAATCGCGACGCGCAGCACGAGGAAGCGCGCGTTCGCACCGAGCGTGCGCGCGACGTCGTAATACTGCTTGTTGACGCTCGCGACACCGGACCACGTGAGCACCGCGACCGGGAAGCCAGTCGCGAGCGCGATCAGGAACGCGGCGGCCGAATAGCTCGACGGGAAGAAGTAGAACGTGAGCGGCAGCAGGGCGGTGGCCGGCACGGGGCCGAGCACGCGCAGCACCGGATGCACCCAGTAGCCGATCCGGCGCGACCAGCCGATCGAGACGCCGACTGCGAAACCGACCGTGACGCCGTACGCAAAGCCGAGTGCGAGCAGCTTCAGCGTGTTGCCGGCGCTGCCGAGCAGGCGCGGCCAGTCGTCGACGTAGACCTCGATCAGCGCTTGCGGCGGCGCGAAGAACGGCGTCGGCAGCCAGCCGGTTTTCGCGGTGACGATTTCCCACGCGGCGAGCACGAGCGGCAGCGCGACGAGCCACGGGCCGGCCGGGCGCACGCGCGCGAGCCGCGTGCGCGTCGCCGGGACGAGATGGCCGAGCGTCGCGGCGGCGAGCAGCAGCGCGGCGATCGTCCACGCACCGGCGGCGAATTCGTCCGTGTACGCCCAGTCGGTGAAACCGACGACGCGGTTCGGCCACAGTTGCGTGAATGCGCCGAGCGCCGCCCACGCCAGCGCGGCGGCGATGCCGGTCGGCCAGGTGCGCGCGCGCCGGGCTTCGGCGGCGAGCGTGGCTTCGCACGCCGTGCAGGCGCCGCGCGTCGCGGATGCAGCGGCACTGCCGCCGGCAGGGGCCGACGTGGTGCGCGCGGATGAAGCGTGTTCGATCGTCGACATCGCGTTACCCCAGCACGTTCGCATAGACCTGCTGCGCGAAGCGCTGCGGGTCGGTGCTCTTCTTCAGCACGCTGATGCGGCGGAAGTCGTCCGCGTAGAACGCGATTTCCTGCTGCAGGTCGACGTTGGTCGGGTGGTGGTTGTAGGTGAGCGTCGCGTAGAGCTTGCGCAGGTCCTCGGGGCTGATCTTCGGCGAATACTTCGCGAACACCTTCGCGGCTTCGTTCGGGTTGTCGTGCGTGAATTCGGTGGCCTGCACGATCGAGCGCGCGAGCGCGGCGGCCGACGGCCGGTCGTTGCGCACGAGGTCGCCGCGCGCGCCGATCACGCAGCACACCTTGCGCGCGTATTCGCCGGACAGGTTCGTCGCGAGCTCCGCATACGCGCCGTTGCTGCGCTTTTCGAGCAGATAGAGGTTCGGGTCGCCGTCGGCGATCGCGTGGATCTCGCCCTTGTCGACCGCGACGCCGAGCAGGTCGGCCGGATACTGCCGCCACGTGATGTCGCGCTCGGGATCGATGCCGTTCTTCGCGAGCAGGATCGAGAAGAAATGCTTGCCGGGCGCGGCCAGGTCGCTGACGCCGACCGTCTTGCCCTTCAGCGCCTGCAGCGTCGTCACGCCGGCCGCCTTCGCGCCGAGCAGCCGCACGCAGCCGCCATGCGAGCTGCCGATGATCTTCACGTCGAAGCCGGCTTCGAGCGGCTTCAGCCAGCGGTGGATCATCCCGACCGCCGCATCGGCCTTGCCGGTCGCGATCGATTCGAGCAACTGGTCGGTCGAGCCGCTGTAGTTGATCAGCTCGACCTTCAGGCCGTTCTTCTCGAAGAAGCCGCGCTCCTGTGCGACGACGATCGGCGTCAGGCAGAACGCGTTCTGGTTCCACGCGAACGTGAGCTTCTTCAGCGGCGGCGCGGACCAGGCCTTGCGGCCCAGCGTGATCGCGGGCGTGGCGAGCGCGACGGCGCCGGCGGCGCGCAGCAGCTTGCGGCGTTTGTCGTCGTGCGTGTCGGCGGGCGCGGGGGCGGTGGTTCGGGTCATGGGGTCGGGTCTCCGGTCATGCGGAAAGGCGCTCAGTCGAGCAGGTCGGGTTCGTCGGCGACGACGCGCGCGAACAGGCTGTCGAATGCATGCAGCGCGCCCTCGGGGCCGCCGATCTGGCCGTGCGTGTGGCGCGCGATCGCGGGATCGATCGGCTGCGGCGTGCCGGCCGCCTCGGCCAGCAACTGCGTGTGCGCGGCGTTGTCGAGCGCGATGTACCACCACGCGGCGGCCTCGACCGTCGGGCCGGCGGTCAGGATCCCGTGGTTCTTCAGGATCGCGCCCTTGTGCGTGGTGCCGTCCGGCTTCGCCAGCGCATCGGCGATTCGTGCGCCTTCGCTGGTGTCGACGACCATCCCCGTGAAGTCGTCGAACAGCGCGTGGTCTTCGTAGAACACGCACGCGTCCTGCGTGAGCGGGTCGAGCGGGCGGCCGAGCGTCGACCACGCCTTGCCGTAGGTCGAATGCGTATGCGCGGCGGCGACGATGTGCGGATGCGCGTCGTGGATCGCCGCATGGATCGCGAACGCGGCCTTGTTCAGCGGCCGCGTGCCGATCGCGGTTTCGCCGCGCGCGTTGACGAGCAGCAGGTCGGACACCTTGATCTGCGAGAAATGCACGCCGAGCGGATTCACCCAGAAGTGGTCGGGCAGTTCGGGGTCGCGCGCGGTGATGTGGCCGGCGAGCCCCTGCGCGAAGCCGAAGCGTGCAAACAGGCGGAACGCGGCCGCGAGCCGTTCCTGACGGTGGCGGCGCTCGGCGGCGACGTCGATGCGCGGTGCCGGCGAATCGAACCAGAAATGCTGGCGCGGCGACGCGGCGAGCGTGAGGCCCGACGCAGTGCGTTGGGGCGTGGACAGAACGGCGGACATCGGATGGGTCTCCCGGGTTGCGTCAGGCTGCGCGGCGCGCCGCGTCGCGTGCGGCGACGGCGCTGCGCACGCGCGGAATCAGTTCGCGGCCGTAGTCGATCGCGTCTTCGAGCGGATCGAAGCCGCGAATCAGGAAGGTCGTGACGCCGAGGTCGTAGTAGTCGAGCAGCGCATCGGCGACCTGCTCGGGTGTGCCAACGAGCGCCGTCGAATTCGAGCGCGCGCCGGTGAGCTTCGCGATCTCGGTCCACAGCCGCTTGTCGACGCGCGAGCCGCGATCGGCCGCGGCCAGCAGGCGACGCGCGCCTTCGCTCTGCTGCGGGCCGCCGGCACTGAGGCCGGCCACTTCGCGCAGCCGGCGCGTTTCGTCGAGGATGCGATGCGCGCGCGCCCATGCTTCGTCTTCGGTCGCGGCGAGGATCGGCCGGAACGACACGGAGAAGCGCACCTGCCGGCCGTGCTTCGCGGCTTCGGTGCGCACGCGCGTCGTCAGGTCACGCACCTGGTCGAGCGATTCGCCCCACAGCGCGTAGACGTCCGCGTGCTTGCCGGCCACTTCGAGCGCGGCTTCCGATGCGCCGCCGAAATAGATCGGCACATGCGGCTGCTGGAACGGCTTCACATCCGAAAAGCCCTGCTTGAACCGGTAGTGCGCGCCGTCGTGATCGAACGGCTGCGCTTCGGTCCAGATCCGCCGCAGGATGCCGAGGTATTCGTCGGTGCGGGCATAGCGCGCGTCGTGGTCGAGGAAATCGCCGTCGCGTTGCTGTTCGCTGTCCGAGCCGCCGGAGATGAAGTGCACGGCGAGCCGGCCGCGGCTGAACTGGTCGAGCGTCGCGATCTGCCGCGCGGCGAGCGTCGGCGCGGTGAAGCCCGGGCGATGCGCGAGCATGAAGTGGATTCGCTCGGTCGCGGCCGCCGCGAACGCGATCGTCAGCGTCGCAGACGGGCCGGTCGAGTGATGCGGCACGAGGATCCGGTCGAAGCCGGCCGTCTCGTGGGCACGCGCAAAGTCGCGCACGTAGTCGGGATCGACGACGGGGCCGGACGGCGGGTGGATTTCCGACTGCTTCTGGCTCTGGATCATGCCGATGAATTCGACGCTCATCTGGGTCTCCGGTGCAGGGACGTCCCGGCGCGCGGCCGGGCAGGAATGGAGCGCAGGTTAACGCCGGGATCATGCGGAATGGAAATAATCAATCCCGATTTGAATATCAGATTTGCATGGTTTGGGCGGGGGTGCGCTGCGCCTACGCTGTGGGCTCACGAACGATCGGGCGCGCGGGCGCCGGCGCATCCGGCGCTGCGTGTTCCGGTTCGCCGACTTCATGAGAAACCGCGCCGCGTGGCGATCGATGGCCGCTGTTGCGGCGTTTGCCGCAGCTGCCGTCTTGCCGTATTACCCAGGGAATCCGTTTCGATGTCCGCCAGCCTTGCCGCTTCTTCGCCATCCTCGCAGCCGCCTTCGCTGCGCCTCCTGCCCACCGGTGATGCCGACGCCGATTCCGACGCCGGTTCCGACGATGCGCGCGTCGCCGCGCTGCTCGACCGCCTCGCGCCGGCACTGGCTGCCGATGCGGCGCGCAACGACGTCGACGGCCGCTTTCCGCACGAGAACTTCGCTCGGCTGCACCGCGCGGGGCTGATTGCGCAGGTCGTGCCGCGCGAGCATGGCGGCGCCGGTGCGACGCTCGCGCAGGCGAGCCGGATCGTGGCCGCCGTCGCGCGGGCCGATCCGGCGACCGCGTTGGTGCTGACGATGACGTACCTGCAGCATCGCGCGCTCGGCCGCGCCGACAACCGCTGGCCGGCGCAGGTACGGCGGGCGGTGTTCGACAGCGCGGTCGCACAGGGCGCGCTGATCAACGCGCTGCGCGTCGAGCCCGCGCTCGGCTCGCCGTCGCGCGGCGGCCTGCCGGAAACCATTGCTCGGCGTGACGGCGACGGCTGGCGGTTGTCCGGCCACAAGCTGTACAGCACCGGGATCCCGGCGCTGCGCTGGCTGGCCGTGTGGGCGCGCACCGATGAACCGGCGCCGCGGGTCGGCGTGTTTCTCGTGCCGCGCGACCGCGATGCGGATGGCGACCGCATCCGCGTGATCGAAAGCTGGAATCACCTCGGCCTGCGTGCGTCGGGCAGCCACGAGGTCGTGTTCGATGACGTGTGGCTGCCGGCGGATCACGCGGTCGACGTACGCGCGCCGGACGCATGGGCCGTGTCGGCCGCGACCCACGCGGATGCGGACGCACAGGCCGACCAGCAGGCGTGGATGGTCGGGCTGCTCGGCAGCCTGTACGACGCGGTGGCGCGTGCGTCGCGCGACTGGCTGGTCGGGTTCGCGACGACGCGTGCGCCGAGCGGGCTGGGCGCGCCGCTCGCGACGTTGCCGCGCGTACAGGAGGCGGTCGGCGAAATCGAGGGCTGGCTGCATGCGAACCGCGTGCTGCTCGACGAGCACATCGCGCGCACCGACGCGGGCAATGCGCCGCCAGTCACGACGAGCGGCCTCGTCAAGCGGACCGTGACCGAGCACGCGATCCGCGTGGTCGAGCAGGCGCTGAATCTGTCGGGCAATCACGGGCTGAGCCGCGCCAATCCACTCGAACGCCACTATCGCGACGTGCTGTGCAGCCGCGTGCATACGCCGCAGGACGATGCGATCGCGGTGGCGGCCGGGCGTGCGGTGCTGGAAGCGGTGAGCCGGGGCGAAACGAAGGACGAAACGAAGGGCGAAACGAAGGACGAAGCGAAGGGCGAAACGAAGGACGAAGCGAAGATAGGCGGGGCGTCGGTCAACGAGACCGAACGCGGCCGCGTCGATGCGTGAGCGGAGCAGGGCTGGCGCGGGCGTCGATCGGGCAGCGCGATGCCGTCGCTGCCCGGTACGGTCACGCAGCCTTGCCGTGCGCCTGCTCGGGCAACGCAAACGCCGTGCGCGCATGCGCGGCAACGGCTGCGAGCGGTGCGTCGAAGCGGGCCGCATCGTGCCGGCGCAGCAACCACAGATCGATCTGCGGCTTGAAATCGGTGAGCGGCACGATGTCGAGCGCATCGCGCAGCGGGCTGCCTTCGACGAGCGGCAGCGGCATCAGCCCGATACCGAAGCCGTTCGCGACGCTCTGCAGTTGCAGGTCGCGGCCGTAGGTGTCGAGCGTGACCGGCATCGGCAGGCCCTGCGCGTCGAGCGCGCGCCGCAAGCCCGCGCGAAAGCCGCAGCCGTCGGGGTTGAGCACCCAGCCATGCGCGTGGCAATCGGCGAGCCGGTAACTGCGGCGCGGCCAGTCGCCCTTGCGGCCGACCGCGACGAGCCGCGTGGCCAGCAACCGTTCGCCCTCGACCTGCGCGGGCAGCACCATCTCGCGCGCGAGGAACACGAGCGCCGCATCGAGTTCGCGGCGGGCGACGCGTTCGACCAGCATGCCGCCCCACGCGGTCGTGACCTGCGTCGCGAGTGCGGGCCACTGCGCGGCGAGTTCGGCGATCAGCGCGGGCAGCATCAGCTCGCCGAGGCCCTGCGTGAGCCCGACCCGGAATTCGCCGGCGGGCGGCTGCTCGCCGGCCGTCAGCTCACGCAGCACGTCGACTTCGCGCAGGATTGCGCGACACTGCTCGAAGACCCGCCGGCCGATGTCGGTCGGGCGCGGCGGCTTCGTGTTGCGATCGAGCAGGATCACGCCGAGTGCTTCCTCGAGATTCTGGACGCGCCGCGTGATCGCGGGCTGCGTCATCCCGAGCTCGGCCGCGGCCTGGCTCAGGGTCTGGCAGCGGACGACCGCTGCAAAAGCGTCGATATCGCTAATTTTCATGTTTGTTCTGCATGGTCTTTCGGGTGCATCATGACGATCCATCATATTCGGCATCATATTCGAGGAGCCAGCCGATGAGTACGCTTTCGTTGCATCAGACGCCGCTGCGGCCGTTCGTCGACGGTCTGGGCGCGCTGCTCGCGTCCGGCGCGAACGAGGCGCGCATCCTCGACGAGGGCGGCGCGTTGCTGGCCGCGCTCGTCGAACACGACGACTGGTTGCCCGACGCATTCGCGCAGCCCGACCCCGCGCGCTATCGGCAGTACCTGCTGCATCTCGACCCGGACGAGCGGTTCTCGGTCGTCAGCTTCGTGTGGGGCCCTGGCCAGACGACGCCGATCCACAACCACACGGTGTGGGGGCTGATCGGGATGCTGCGCGGCGCCGAAATCTCGCAGCCGTACCGGTTCGACGCAGCAGGCAGGCCCGTGCCGTCCGGTGAAGCCGTGCGGCTGCAGCCGGGCGAAATCGAGGCCGTGTCGCCGCGCATCGGCGACATCCATCGCGTGACCAACGCGTTCGACGACCAGGTCTCGATCAGCATCCACGTGTACGGCGCGAACATCGGCAAGGTCGAACGCGCGGTGTACCTGGACGACGGTACCGTGAAGCCGTTCGTATCGGGCTATTCGAACGCCTGATGCAACGCGTGTGTGCGACCGGTTGCCCGCACACGCCATCGGGCCCAAGATTCATCCGTTCCGCTTTCTTCACCGACTTCAACGCATTCAAGACAGAGACACCGTGACGCAATCCGCCGATTCCACTTCCCGCTTTCCCGTCGCGTCGTACCAGGACGTGCGTGCGCGCCTGCTGGCCCGCGACGAGATCGCGCTGATCGACGTACGCGAGGAAGATCCGTACGCGCAGGGCCACCCGCTGTGGGCCGCCAACTTTCCGCTGTCGAAACTCGAACTCGACGCATGGACGCGGATTCCGCGCCGCGACACGCCGATCGTCGTGTTCGGCGAAGCGGACGGCGAGGATCTCGCGCCGCGCGCGGCCGCGACGCTCGCGCAACTCGGCTACACCGACGTGCGGCTGCTCGACGGCGGCCTCGCGGGCTGGCTCGCCGCGGGCGGCGAACTGTTCATCGACGTGAACGTGCCGAGCAAGTCGTTCGGCGAATGGGTCGAGGCCGAGCGGCATACGCCGTCGCTGTCTGCACAGGAGGTGCAGGCGCTGATCGATGCGAAGGCCGACGTCGTGATCGTCGACGCGCGCCGTTTCGACGAATACCAGACGATGAACATCCCGACGTCCACGAGCGTGCCGGGCGCGGAGCTCGTGCTGCGCGTGCGCGCGCTGGCGCCGAACCCGGCGACGCAGGTGATCGTCAACTGCGCGGGCCGCACGCGCAGCATCATCGGCACGCAGTCGCTCGTCAACGCGGGGCTGCCGAATCCGGTCGCCGCGCTGCGCAACGGCACGATCGGCTGGACGCTCGCGGGCCAGACGCTCGAGCGTGGCGCCGCGCGCCGCTTTCCGGACGACATCGACGCGACGAGCGGGCCCGTCACGCGGTAGTACGTGGTGCCCGTCTTCGTGTCCTGCCAGCTCTCCATGCCCTTCGCATGCTTGGTCCAGAAGTCCTGCGGCAGTTCGCGCACGCCGTTGTAC
>NZ_JAAGPM010000001.1:0-189452 GCF_017104865.1 Burkholderia sp. Ac-20349 | reverse complement strand
TGCGGCCCGCCGGGTTGGGCCGGCGAGTGCTCCCGGGCCGGGCGGTTACCGGTCGGCGGTGTGCGGCCCGGGGGAGCGGGCCGCGCGCAGGCCGGTGCGAAACCGGCCGGTCAGGCCACGAGCTTGCGGCGATGGCGCCAGAGGCTCGCGACGACGGCGATCAGGATCGCGGCGAAGCCGATCAGCGACCAGCCGGGCAGCAGGATGCCGAAGATCGGCGGATAGACGGTCTCGCACAGCCCGGCAACCTTGAACATGCCGGGGAACCACTGCGCGGGCGGCAGGCTGTCGACGATCGGCTGCAGCGTGTCGAAGCCGCAGCTGAAGCCCGGATTCATCTGGATCGACAGATGCCGGGCGGCCGTGCCGACACCGCCGGCCGCGGCGATCGCGATCAGCAGCTCGAGCACCCAGACGCCGCGCCAGTTGCGGATCCCGGCGGCCAGGAACGCGAAGATCCCGATCGCGCAGAAGAAGTAGCGCTGGATGATGCACAGCGGGCACGGATCTTCGTTCTTCACGTACTGCAGGTAAAGCGCACCGGCCAGCAGGGCGATGCACACCCATCCGAGCAGCATCAGCAGGCGGCGTTCGCGGCGGATGGCGAGCGTGTAGTCGTTCATGTCGGCGGGGTTCCTCGTGGGTCGGTCCGGAAAACAATCGCGCGATTTTAGCGCGAACGGTCTGGCACGAAACTGACAGCGCGCGTGCGGCAACCTGCCGCACCGCGCGCGCTGTCCGCCGGCGGTCGATTGGCTGCGGTCAGCGGATCGTGTTCAGCACGGCCTCGACCGCCTGGCCGATCGCGAGCAGCGCGTCGTCGCGATGCGGTGCGGCCGCGAGCATCAGCCCGACCGGCGCGGCATCGCGCGGATGGCAGGGCAGCGACAGCGCGCACGCGTCGAGGAAGTTGAACGCGCTCGGGTTGCGCAGGATCAGCGCGTTGGTGCGCGTGAACGCGGCGTCGTCCGCTTCGAGTTCGGCGATGCGCGGCGGCACGACCGGCACCGTCGGCGAGACGAGCGCATCGAAGCGCGACCAGACCGTGTGCGCGGCTTCGTCGAGCATCGCCGTGCGCGCGGCGAGCAGGTCGAGATAGTCGGCCGCGCTCGCGGGTTCGCCCTTCAGGATCCGCGTGAGCACGCGCGGGTCGTACTGGTCGCGGTGCTTGTCGAGCAGCGGGCGATGCCACGCATAGGCCTCGATCGGCGAGAAGCCGAAGCGGTTGATGTCCGGCAGCCGGTCGAGCGCCGGGAAGCGCACTTCCGTGACGATCGCGCCGGCGGCTTCGAGATGCTTGAGCGCGGCGTCGAGCGCGGCTGCGACGTCGGCATCGACGCCATCGGTCACGTAGTTCGTCAGCACGCCGAGCCGCACGCCTTCGAGCGGCCGGGCGGCCGGCACGTGCGGTTCGAGGCCCGCGAGCATTCGGTCGACGAGCGCGCAGCAGGCGACCGTCAGGCCGATCGGGCCGAACGAGTCGAGCGTCGTCGACAGCGGCACGCCGCCTTGCGTCGGGATCCGGCTCGCGGTCGGCTTGAAGCCCGTCAGCCCGCACAGTGCGGCCGGAATGCGGATCGAGCCGCCCGTATCGGTGCCGAGCGCGACCGCGGCCATCCCGTCGGCGACCGATGCGGCCGCGCCGGACGACGAGCCGCCGGAAATCCGCGCGTCGCCCGGCACGTCGCGGTGGTACGGCGAGCGCGGATGGCCGAAGTGCGGATTCAGTCCGAGCCCCGAGAACGCGAACTCGCTCATGTTGGTGCGGCCGACCAGCACCGCGCCCGCCCGCTTGAGCCGCGCGACGGCGACCGCATCGGTTTGTGCGGCCGGTGCGCCGTCGAGCACGCGCGAACCGGCGCGCGTCACCTGGCCGGCAACGTCGAACAGGTCCTTGACCGACACGGGAATGCCCGCGAGCGGCGACAGCACGGTGCCCGCGGCGCGCAGCCGGTCGTGCGCGTCGGCGGCTGCGCGCGCGTTGTCGGCATCGACTTCGGTGAAGACGACCGCGCCCTGGCCCGACGGATCGGCGATCCGGTCGAGCGCGGTGTCGACGAGCGCGCGGCTCGTGGTCCGGCCGGCGGCGAGGTCGGCGGCGAGCTGGGCGAGCGGGGGGAAGGGCGTGAAAGTGGTCATGGCGGCTCAGGGACGGAGATGTTGAAGAAGCGTGGAGCGGAACGAATCGATATGGCTTTCGACGGCTTCGCGCGCGCCGGCGGCGTCGCGCGCGGACAGCCGATCGAACAGTTCGCGATGCTCGTGCTGGACGTCGGCGAGATGATGAGGTTCGGACAGCGTGACGAACCAGAAGCGCAGCGAGCGCTCGTGCAGCGCGCGCAGGATCTCGGCGAGGACCGCATTGCGCGCAGCCGCGGCGATCGCCTGGTGGAACGCGCGGTCGAGTTCCATCATGCCCTCGACGTCGTGCGTGTCGACGCAGGCCTGTCCGTCGTCGAGCAGCGCGGCCAGGCGGGCGAGATCGTCGGGCGTGGCATGGCGCGCGGCGAGTTCCGCGCAGTGCGCCTCGTTGATGCGCCGCACGTCGATCACCGCGACGATGTCGTCGAGCGACAGCGGCTGCACCATCAATCCCTTGCGCGGCATCACGGACAGCAGCCCTTCGAGCACGAGCCGATGGACGGCCTGATGCACCGGCGTGCGGCCGATCCCGGTGCGGGCGACGAGGTCGGCTTCGTTGAGGGCGGCGCCGGGCTTCAGGCGCATCGTGATGATGTCGCGCTGGATCAGCGCGTACGCGCGGTCGGCGAGGCTGGCCGCCGGTGCGGCGGGCCGGTCGCGGGTGACGTCGGTCAGGGCATTCATGCGGGAGGCGGCGCGGTGGCCGGGCGGGGCGCGATCATGGCGCGGGAGACCGGGAAGCGTGAGCGATGTCTGGATATTATTGTGATATATCACTGGTGTCCAGTACCGACCACGTGGCATTGGCGTCACGCGCACGTGAACGGGGACGCGCCCCGGCGCGGTTTGCCGCCAACTTGCAACAATATCGACAGGATGTTGCAGGTTTGCCGCTCGATCGTGCGCTGAAGCATAATGAATCCTCGTTTATCCATACGCGTGAGCGACGTACCAGACCATCGTCATGAACGAAAACACGCCTTCCCCGGCCGGTCTGCCCGGCACCTCCTCCGTTTCTTCCGATTCTCCCCGTACCGATCCGGCGAAAGCGCCCGATGCGCCGGCCGCCCAGGCCGCCGCGCAGCACGTCGCTGCGGACGGCGCGTCGCCGGTGACGGCTGCGTCCGAGCCGGGTGCGCCCGGTGCCAAGGGTGCCGCCATCGATGGCGCTGCCGCTGCCGCGCCGCCGAAGCATGGCACGCCACCGCCGGGGTTCGGTGCGCAACCCGACTTCGACACGCCGCGCCCGCCGCCCGCGAGCGCGCAGAATGCGCCGCCGGCTTATCTGAAGCAGAGCGACACGCCGTGGTCGGTGTTCGGCCGGATCGTGGCGGCGCGTGCGCGCCGGCTGTTCGACCGTGCCGGCCAGCGCATCACGCAGCGCACGCTGCGCATCGGCGTGTCGGCGCGGATCTTCCATCCGGAACCGGGTGCGAAGGGGCTGCGCGGCAAGACGCTGCAGTATCTTGAGGAATCGATCGCCCACTGGGTGATGTCGCGTGACGTGCTCGTGTTCATGATTCCGACCGTCGGCCACCAGGGCATGATTCACCCGAGCAACATCCGCCTGCGCGATTACGCGAAGCATCTCGACGGCCTGCTGCTGCAGGGTGGCGCGGACGTATCCCCGCAAACCTACGCCGCATCCGACGCTCGCCCTGAATGGCCGGGCGATCGCGTGCGCGACATGTACGAACTCGAGCTGCTGCACGAGTTCGTCGAGTCCGGCAAACCCGTCCTCGGCGTGTGCCGCGGCTGCCAGTTGATCAACGTCGCGTTCGGCGGCTCGCTGTATCAGGACATCGCCACCGATGTGCCGACCGCGAATGCGCACGTGAGCGAGCATTACGACCAGCATCGTCACGCGATCCGCTTCCCGGATTCGTCGACGCTCGCGAGCATGTTCCCCGGGCGCAGCGAAGCGATCGTCAACTCGATCCACCATCAGGCGATTCGCGATCTCGGCCGCGATCTGAACATCGAGGCCGTGTCGGCCGGCGACGGGATCATCGAAGGCATTCGCCATCGGCGCTCACCATTCGTCGTCGGCGTGCAGTGGCACCCCGAGTTCCATCGGGCCGGCGGTTCGGAGCTGCTCGACTGCACGCCGCTGCTCGATGCGTTCCTGCGCGCGGCGCGTGAAACCCGCCTGTAGCAAGCGACATTCTCCGCGTCGCAAGAGGACCGGCCGCATCCCGATAAATTCGAGATGCGGCCGTTTCGTTTTGAACGATAATCGCGAGTCCCGATTCGTTCGCCGGAGTCCGACGTTGGCTTTCCGAAATTTTTCCCCTGCACGATGCGCAACGTGGATCGTTGCGCTGGCTGCCTGCGCACAAGCGGGCACGGCCTGGTCCGCCGATGCGACCGCGCCCGCCGCCGGCACGCGTCCGGCGGTCACGAGCCTGCGCGGCGACGTGGCGGCAACCAGCGTGGCTGCGGCGGATGCGTCCGCGCAAGGCAACGTCGCCGAGCTGACGCAGATGCTGCACGATGGCCGGATCGTCGAGATGCGCACGACCTACAACGGCAGCTACGGCGCGAGCCTGATGTTCGATCCGCGCGAGATGACGTACTACGTCGCGCTGTTCCAGGACAAGCACCTGTGGCGCGTGATCCGGTCGCAAGAGAAGAGCCGTGCGGAGATGGTGTACGCGAACTTCGTTCAGCAGACCGTACAACTTGCCGATATCGAGATCCGCCGGACCGAGCTGGAGGCGCAGAAGGCGTTTCTCGAGCGCGTGATCGCGCTGCAGGCGAATCGTGCGCAGCAGTTGCAGGCCGACCTGAGCGTTGCGCGCAGCCAGCAGGCCGAAGTTGCGCAGCGGCAGCGGTCGGCGCAGGAGCAGACACAGGCGCTGCAGGTCGAGAAGCGGGCCGCGCAGCTGCAGCTGCGTGATCTGCAGGAGCAGGTGCGACAGCTCGAGAAGCAGACCGAGACGGGGCTGCCCGCGCACAAGTAACGATTCGTCAGACGGACGCAGAGAGACGAGCAAAACCCGGCGAAGCGAGCTTCGCCGGGTTTTTTTATGACGCGGCCGTCAGCGCGTGAACGCGTCCGGTGTATCGGTCAGGCGGCGATGGGACAGTTGCGTCGTCCAGTCGAAATTGACTGGAGGGAGCGTGCGTTGCGCGGACTGGCTGCGCAGCGCGCCTGCCATCGCAATCAGCGTGAGCGGATCGTCGAGCGTGCCGCGTGAATTGGCGATGGCGCGCGGCGCGGTTGCGAGCCGATCGCGTGCCCTGGTGTCGACCGTGTTGCGCCGGATCGGCGGATGCGCAGCCAGCCGCGGCATGGTCGCTGGCCGGGCCGGTGCCGCCGTCGCACGCTTGCCGTTTGAACGAGGCAGCGATGCAGTGGTCGTGTGCGGCACGCTGGACGTTGCCCTCGGACGAAGCGACGCCGGACGACGCGTGACGGGGGGCGAGGCCGGCGGTGATGCGGCCGTTGTCGCGACGGGCTCGGCCATCTTGTGCTGCGGTGGCGCGCTCGTCGACGGACGCGTCTGAACCGTGGCGATCCGCACGGTGCCGGACGACGACGTAGCGTGATCCGGTACGCCGCTTGCCGTTTGGATCTCGTAGGCAGGCCCGGATTCCACGGGCGGTTCATGTGCGGCAATCAGCCAGCCGATGATGCCGAGCGCGCCGATGCTCCAGCAGATCGCGTACCGTGCACGCCGGTCGCGAAAACCGCCGGCGGTATGGCGGGAATGCCGATCCGCAGCGGCAGGCAGTACAACCGACGATCCGACGTGAGTCGGGGCCGACGCGGCGACGGGCAGCGGCTGCCAGTGGCACGTGCGGTGCGGTCGGTCTACGTCGATGCAGGACGTCGTCAGTGTCGCGACACAGTGCTTGCCGGGCTGCGCGCCGGGTGCGTCGCGAAAGATCCAGTCGCGGCCGAACGACGGCACGCGATCGAGCGGAGCGACGCGTGGCAGGGCGAGCACGCCTGCAACGGGGACGAGGTGCGATGGGGTCATAGGGCGGTGCGCCACGCGACACGGGCAACCGTGCCGGTGCGGCGCGGAACTGTCGTTGCAAATCGAGACATTGTGGTCAGCCGGCGAAGGCCGGTCGATCAGATCAATCCGATTTTTGCTTCCGTTTCGGGACGACTCGTACTAGGAGAACTCTGAGAAGGCAACGGCAGGGGCGACACAAGGCAAATGTCGGGTTGACGTGGCATGATGCGCGAACCATGCCGGTGCGCGCGTCGCTGCGCGGCGCGCCGCCGGCGGGCAGCGATGTCCGTGCGCGCCGGCCCGGCGCTGCGTGCGTCGTCGGATCCATGCGGCGCGGATTCGCGCCATCCGAGCTGAGCGAGAAACCCATGTCAACCGCGTCACACGCCATCGCGCAGGAATCGAAATTCCGCACCGTGTTCCGAGTCGTCAGCGGCAACTTCCTGGAAATGTACGACTTCATGGTCTACGGCTATTACGCGTCGGCCATCGCCAAAACCTACTTTCCGAGCGGCAATGCATTCGCGTCGCTGATGCTGTCGCTGTCGGTGTTCGGCGCGGGCTTCCTGATGCGGCCGGTCGGCGCGATCGTGCTCGGTGCGTACATCGACCACCATGGCCGCCGCAAGGGGCTGATCCTGACGCTCGGGCTGATGGCGCTCGGCACGCTCACGGTGGCCGCGATACCCGGCTATGCGACGATCGGCGTGCTCGCGCCTGCGCTCGTGCTGCTCGGCCGGCTGCTGCAGGGCTTTTCGGCGGGCGTCGAACTCGGCGGCGTGTCGGTCTATCTGTCCGAGATCGCGACGAAGGGGCACAAGGGGTTCTATACGTCGTGGCAGTCGGGCAGCCAGCAGGTGGCCGTCGTGTTCGCCGCGTTCGTGGGCGTGCTGCTGAACCGCCTGCTGCCGGCCGAGGAGATGACCGCGTGGGGCTGGCGCATTCCGTTCCTGATCGGCTGCCTGATCGTGCCGTTCCTGTTCCTGATCCGTCGTTCGCTGAAGGAGACCGACGAGTTCCTCGCGAAGCGTCATCGTCCGACGATGGGCGAGATCATGCGTTCGATGCTCGACAACTGGGGCGTCGTGGTTGCAGGCATGGGGATGGTGATCATGACGACGGTGTCGTTCTACATGATCACCGCCTATACGCCGACGTTCGGCAAGGAAGTGCTGCACCTGTCGTCGCTCGACGCACTCGTCGTGACCGTCTGCGTGGGGATCTCCAATCTCGTCTGGCTGCCGCTGTCCGGTGCGTTGTCCGACCGCATCGGGCGCCGCCCGGTGCTGATCACGTTCACCGTGCTGACGCTGCTGTCGGCGTACCCGGCTGTGCTGTGGCTCGTCGGCGATCCGTCGTTCCTGCGGCTGCTCGCGGTCGAGCTGTGGCTGTCGTTCCTGTACGCGTCGTATAACGGGGCGATGGTCGTCGCGCTGACCGAAGTGATGCCGGCCGACGTGCGCACGGCCGGTTTCTCGCTCGCATACAGCCTGGCGACGACGATCGGCGGTTTCACGCCCGCGATCTCGACGCTGCTGATTCATCAGACCGGGAACAAGGCGGCGCCGGGGCTGTGGTTGAGCGTCGCCGCGATTTGCGGGCTGGTCGCGACGCTCGTGCTGTATCGCACGCCAGAGGCGCGCAACCAGTACAAGGCGGCCTGAGCGCCACCCGTCCATCGCGCGGCGCCGGTCGCACGCATCGCATTGAAAAAGGGAGCGCGCCGCGCTCCCTTTTTTCGTCTGCGTTCAGGCTTCGCGCAGCATGCCGGCAACTGCGGCCGCCACGTCGAGCCATTGTCCAGGCGCGGGCTGGCGGGCGAGCCGGGCCTGCGGATACCACGGGCAGTCGTCGCCAGTGAACCAGCGCCAGTCCGGCGCGAACGGCAGCATGACCCACAGCGGCTTGCCGAGCGCGCCGGCGAGGTGCGCGACTGCCGTATCGATCGTGACGACGCCGTCGAGCCGCTCGACCAGCGCAGCCGTGTCGGCAAAGTCGTTCAGCCGGCCGTCGAGCCGATGCACGCGTGGATGCGCGTCGACGCGCGCGCGTTCGTCGTCGTCGAGCGCGGGCTGCAGCACGATCCAGTCGATGTCCGGCAGCGCGAGCAGCGGTGCAAGCGCGTCGAACGGCATCGAGCGGTTTTCCTGCGCCTGCCGGCGCCCCGACCACGCGAGGCCGAACTTGCGTTTCGACTGCCCGCCGAGCGAGCCGCGAAAGCGCCTGCCGGTGCCGTCGGGGGCATCGAGGTAGCGCGAGCCCGCGACGATGTCCTCCTCCGTCTGAAGCCCGAGCAGGAACGGCAGGCTCATCAGCGTGCATGCGATATCCGCGGCAGGCGCTTTCGCGCTGCCCTGTGCGACGAGCGTTACGCGCCAGCGCGACGCGGCCGGCGCCAGCAACGTCACGAGTTCCGGCTGGACTTCGAGCACGACGCGCGCGCAGCGCGCGCGCGCGAGCGGCACGAAGCGGACGAACTGCAGCGTGTCGCCGAAGCCCTGTTCCGCACGAATCAGCAGCGTGCGCGACGCAATCGGCTCGCCCTGCCAGCGCGGCAGCGTGCCGAGCGGCGTCGCGCCCGGCGTGTCATGGCGCGCTTCATAGGCAGGCAGACCGCGCGTGAAGTCGCCGAGCGTGAGCAGGGTGACCGCACGGTGCAGCCGGGCCAGCGTGAGATCGGGCGCGACGCGCAGCGCCTGGTCGAATGCGCGCAGCGCCATCTCGTGCGCACCGAGCGCGTGATGTGCGTTGCCGAGGTTCAGCCAGGCCAGGCTGAATGATGGATCGAGACCGACGGCACGCTCGTAGTAGGGCAGCGCGTCGCGGTGGCGGGCCTGCGCGCTCAGTGCGTTCGCGAGCCCGAACAGCGCGAGCGGAAACGGCGGATGCAGCGCGAGCGCGGCTTCGAACGCGGCGGCTGCCTCGGCATGCCGGCCGACCGCATCGAGCGTGTTGCCGAGATTGAAGTGCGCGGCGACGAAGCGCGGCTGCGCGGCGATCGCGGCCTGGAAGTGCGCGATCGCGTCGTCGGCGCGGCCCATCGCGTTCAGCGCCATCGCGAGGTTGTTGTGCGCCCCCGCATGCCCGGGCCGCAGCTCGAGCGCGCGATGGAACGCGGCGAGCGCGTCGTCGTGGCGGCCGAGCGCGTTCAGCGCGTTGCCGAGATTGTTGTGGATCGACGCATCGTCGGGCGTGAGCCGGAGCGCGCGGCCGAATGCATCGATCGCATCGTCGTGGCGCTGCAGTGCCGCATACGCGTTGCCGAGGTTGTAGTGCGCAAGCGGAAATTCGGGCGCGAGCGTCAGCGCATTGCGAAAGCGGTCGACCGCTTCGTCGAGCCGGCCGAGCGCCTTCAGCGCGTTGCCGAGATTGAGCTGCAGCGCGGCATCGTCCGGACGCAGCGCGACGGCGCGGCCGACGAGATCGGCCGCCTCTGCGTGCTGGCCCTGCTGGTGCCGCAGCACGCCGAACAGATGCAGCGCGTCGGCGTCGGCGGGATTGGAGGCGAGCGCGTTGCGATAGCCGTGCTCGGCCTCGGCGAGGCGGCCCGCGCGGTGTGCGGCATACGCCCGTTCGAATGCGGAATCCATGACGCGAAAACTGACGGAAAGCGCGTATTTTCCCACACCGCGCGGCGGTGCCGCTCGTTTGCCGATCGGCATATGGCCCCGTCACCGGGAGCGGCGTAGACTTGCAGGATCGCGTGTCATCGAGGTTCTCATGGCTGACACACTGCCCGATATCCGGCCCGTGCTGATCGTCGGCGCGGGTCCGACCGGCCTTGCCGCGGCGATGAGCCTCGCGCGAGCCCGCGTGCCGGTGCGCATCATCGATCGGCTCGCCGCGCCTGCGCCGCACTCGCGCGCGATCGGCATCCAGGCGCGCACGCTCGAACTGCTGGAGCAGCATCGCGCGGTCGAGCCGTTTCTCGCGCTCGGCCATCGCGCGCATGCGGCCGCGCTGCATGCCGACGGCCGCGTGATCGCGCGGCTCGATTTCGATCCGCTGCAAACGCGTTATCCATACCTGCTGTTTCTCGACCAGGCCGTCACCGAGCGCCTGCTCGCCGAGCACCTGGCCCGGCTCGGCGTGACGGTCGAGCGCGGCACGACGCTGACCGCGTGCGACGCGGGCGGCGCGTCGCTCGACGTGTCGATCCGCCGCGCTGACGGCCGCGACGAATCGTTCGCCCCGTCATACCTGATCGCGGCCGATGGCGCGCACAGCACGGTCAGACATCTGCTCGGCCTGGGCTTCACCGGGCATGCGTTCGAACAGACTTTCCTGCTGGCCGATTTCGCGGCGATACCCGACTGGCCGGACGAGGAGATCCACCTGTTCACGACGCCCGAGGGTATCGCCGGCCTGTTTCCGATGGGCGGCGGCCGTTACCGGCTCGTGGCCGACCGGCCGCCCGGCAGCGACGCGTCGCCCGATGCGCCGACCCCGTCGCTCGCGGAATGCGATGCGATCGTGCGTGCCCGTGCCGGTGCGTCGATTTCGCCGAGCGATCTCGCGTGGTCGTCCTATTTTCACCTGCACAGCCGGATGATCGACCGGCTGCGTCACGGCCGCGTGTTTTTCGCGGGCGACGCCGCGCACGTGCACAGCCCGGCTGGCGCGCAGGGCATGAACACCGGTATCCAGGAAGCCTTCAATCTCGGCTGGAAGCTCGCGCGCGTGCTCGGCGCGGGCACGCCCGAGCGGCTGCTCGACACGTATCACGCGGAACGTCATCCGATCGAGCGCGACGTGTTGCGGCAGACCGGGTTCGTCACGCAGATCGTCGAAGCCGAGCGCGGCGCGATGAAGCTGCTGCGCGATCACGTCGTGCCGGTGCTGGCTTCGTTCGGGCCGATGCGCGATGCGGTACGGCGCACGGTCAGCGAACTCGGCGTGCAGTACCGGAAGAGTCCGCTCACGCTCGAGCGCGTGCTCGACGGCGGGCCGCGCGCGGGTGAGCGGGCACCCGACGCACGCGTGCGCGTGCTCGACGGGCCGCTCGGCCAGGCGCCCGGAACGGCGCGGCTATACGACCTGCACGATCCGGCGAGCTTCACGTTGCTGCTGCTGGAAGAGCCGGCGAACGCCGACGCCGGCACGGTGCCGCCGATACCGGCCGATGCGCAGGCGCTCGTGCAGGGGCTCGAACGGATCATGCCGGATGCGGTGCGATTCTGGCGCGTCACCGATGCCGAAGGCGGTGATGGCGCGCTTGTGCAGGAATACGGCCGCTCTCGGCCGTCGTTTTACCTGCTTCGGCCCGACGGTTATGTCGCCGCGCGGGGACGCACGGCGACCGACGCGAACGCGCTGCTGCGCCACTGCGAAAGCTGGTTCGCGGGCATGTCGCGATCCGCGTAGCGGTGCGGTCAGGCGCTCGCCGCGGCAGGCACGAGCGACGCGCGATGCACGGCAATCGCATCGCGCACGATCGGCGCCGCGCGTTGCGCGGCCTCGCCCGACGGGTCGTCGAGCGCCGCCAGGAACGCACGGCGCATCCGCGGTTCCCAGAAGCGCCGGATGTGGTCGGCGATGCCGGTCAGCGCTTCGTCGCGATCGGGCATCGATTCGAAGAATGCGCCGATCTGGTTCGCCATGTCGATCAGGTGTCGGTGGTCCATCGTGTCCTCACTTGCCTGTCGTCACGGTTGCGGTCGCGGCTGCGCGGCGCTCGAGCAGGTCGAGCTGTTCCGCGTTGAAGCGCGCGTACGCCTGCTGCCAGTCGGACGGTTGCGCGACAGGCAGCACCTGTACGGCCGTCACCTTGTACTCGGGGCAGTTCGTCGCCCAGTCCGAGCTGTCCGTCGTGATCACGTTCGCGCCCGATTCGGGGAAGTGGAACGTCGTGTACACGACACCCGGCTGCATGCGTTCGGTCACGAGCGCGCGCAGTACCGTCTGCCCCGCACGTGATTCGATACCGACCCAGTCGCCGCTGCGGATGCCGCGATCCTGCGCGTCGTGCGGATGGATCTCGAGGCGGTCCTCCTCGTGCCACTGCACGTTCTCGGTGCGGCGGGTCTGCGCGCCGACGTTGTACTGCGACAGGATGCGGCCCGTCGTCAGAATCAGCGGATAGCGCTGCGTGACCTTCTCCGGCGACGCAATGAACTGCGTGATCACGAACTTGCCCTTGCCGCGCACGAATGCGTCGATGTGCATCGTCGGCGTGCCTTCCGGCGCATGCTCGTTGCACGGCCACTGGATGCTGCCGAGCGCGTCGAGCTTCGCGTACGACACGCCCGAGAAGGTCGGCGTGAGCCGCGCGATTTCGTCCATGATGTCCGACGGATGCGCATAGTCCATCTCGTAGCCGAGCGCGCGCGACAGCATCAGCGTGACTTCCCAGTCCGCGTAGCCCGCGAGCGGCGGCATCACCTTGCGCACGCGCGAGATGCGGCGTTCCGCGTTCGTGAACGTGCCGTCCTTCTCGAGGAACGACGAGCCGGGCAGCAGCACATGCGCGTACTTCGCGGTCTCGTTCAGGAAGATGTCCTGCACGACGATGCATTCCATCGCCGACAGTGCGGCTGCGACGTGCTGCGTATTCGGGTCCGACTGGACGATGTCCTCGCCCTGGCAGTAAAGCCCCTTGAAGCTGCCGTCGAGCGCCGCGTCGAACATGTTCGGGATGCGCAGCCCCGGCTCCGGTTGCAGTTTCGCCGACCACGCTGCCTCGAACTGCGTGCGCACGATCTCGTCGCCGATGTGCCGGTAGCCGGGCAGCTCGTGCGGGAACGAGCCCATGTCGCACGAGCCCTGCACGTTGTTCTGGCCGCGCAGCGGATTGACGCCGACGCCTTCGCGGCCGATGTTGCCGGTCGCCATCGCCAGGTTCGCGATGCCCATCACCGTGGTCGAGCCCTGCGCGTGTTCGGTCACGCCCAGCCCGTAATAGATCGCGGCATTGCCGCCCGTCGCATAGAGGCGCGCGGCTTCGCGTACCCGCTCGGCCGGCACGCCCGTCACGTCGGCGGTCGCTTCGGGCGAGTTGTCGGCACGCGACACGAAGTCGCGCCATTGCTCGAATGCGCGCGTCTCGCAGCGCTCTGCGACGAACGCGTCGGCGACGAGCCCTTCGGTGACGATCACGTGCGCGAGCGCGTTGACGATCGCGACGTTGGTGCCGGGGCGCAGTTGCAGGTGGTGGGTGGCCTTCACGTGCGGGCCGTCGACGACGTCGATGCGGCGCGGGTCGATCACGATCAGCTTCGCGCCTTCACGCACGCGCCGCTTCAGCCGCGAGCCGAACACCGGGTGGCCGTCGGTGGGGTTTGCGCCCATCACGACGATCACGTCGGCCTGGCCGACCGACGCGAACGTCTGCGTGCCGGCCGATTCGCCGAGCGTCGTCTTGAGGCCATAGCCCGTCGGCGAGTGGCACACGCGTGCGCAGGTGTCGACGTTGTTGTTGCCGAATGCTGCGCGCACCAGCTTCTGCACGAGGTAGGTTTCCTCGTTCGTGCAACGCGACGACGTGATGCCGCCGATCGAGTCGCGGCCGTACTTCTGCTGCAGCTTGCGGAATTGCGTTGCCGCATAGGTGAGCGCTTCGTCCCAGCTGACTTCGCGCCACGGGTCGGTGATCTTCTCGCGGATCATCGGCTTCGTGATGCGGTCCTTGTGCGTGGCATAGCCCCACGCGAAGCGTCCCTTCACGCACGCGTGGCCCTCGTTCGCGAGGCCGTTCTTGTGCGGCGTCATGCGCACGACCTGCGTGCCCTTCATCTCGGCCTTGAACGAGCAGCCGACGCCGCAGTACGCGCAGGTCGTGACGACCGAGTGTTCGGCCTGGCCGAGTTGCACGACGGATTTTTCCTGCAGCGTCGCGGTCGGGCACGCGGCGACGCACGCGCCGCACGACACGCACTCCGATGCCATGAACGATTCGCTTTCGCCCGCGGCGACGCGCGATTCGAAGCCGCGTGCGGCGATCGTCAGTGCGAACGTGCCCTGCGTTTCCTCGCAGGCGCGCACGCAGCGGTTGCAGACGATGCATTTCGACGGGTCGTACGTGAAGTACGGATTCGACTCGTCCTTTTTGTCGCGCAGATGATTCGCGCCGTCGAAGCCGTAACGTACCTCGCGCAGCCCGACGACGCCTGCCATGTCCTGCAGTTCGCAGTCGCCGTTGGCGGGGCAGGTGAGGCAATCGAGCGGATGGTCGGAGATGTACAGCTCCATCACGTTGCGACGCAGCGACTGCAGGCGGTCCGATTGCGTGCGCACCTTCATGCCCGCTTCGGCAGGCGTCGTGCACGACGCCGGATAACCGCGCCGGCCTTCGATTTCGACGAGGCACAGCCGGCACGAGCCGAACGGTTCGAGCGAATCGGTCGCACAGAGCTTCGGGACGTTGACGCCGGCTTCGATCGCCGCGCGCATCACCGACGTGCCGGCCGGCACCGTGACCGGCTGGCCGTCGATTTCGAGCGTGACGTCGGTATCGGCATGCCGTTGCGGCGTGCCGTAGTCGGTATCGTCGAACGGGTCGCTGGCACGCGCCTGCGCGGCGCTCTTGCACGCGCATTGGCCCGAGCCGCAGCCGCCTTGGCGGACGTTGTTCGTGTCGAGGGACATGCAGGGCTCCTTCTGGGTCAGGCCGCAGCCTTGACCGGACCCGCCGCGGCATCCTTGCCGGCGGCGAGCCCGAAATCTTCGGGGAAATGGTCGAGCGCGGACAGCACCGGATACGGCGTCATGCCGCCCATCGCGCACAGCGAACCGGCCAGCATCGTGTCGCACAGGTCGCGCAGCAGCGTGACCTGCCGCTCCGACGTGTCGCCGTGGCGGATGCGCGCGATCGTCTCGACGCCGCGCGTCGAACCGATCCGGCACGGCGTGCACTTGCCGCACGATTCGATCGCGCAGAACTTCATCGCGTATTCGGCGAGTTCGGCGAGGTTCGACGTGTCGTCGTGCAGCACGATGCCGCCGTGGCCGACGACCGCACCGATCGCCGTATACGCTTCGTAGTCGAGCGGCACGTCCCACTGGTGATCGGGCAGGTAGGTGCCGAGCGGGCCGCCGACCTGGGCAGCGCGCGCGGGCCGGCCGCTTGCCGTGCCGCCGCCGAAGTCGAACAGCAGCTCGCGCAGCGTCACGCCGAACGCGAGCTCGACGAGGCCGCCGTGGCGGATGTTGCCCGCGAGCTGGAACGGCAGCGTGCCGCGCGAGCGGCCCATCCCGTAGTCGCGATAGAACGCCGCGCCGCGCGCGAAGATCACGGGCGCCGTCGCGAGCGTGATCACGTTGTTGATGACGGTCGGCTGGCCGTACAGGCCGGCGAGCGCGGGCAGCGGCGGTTTCGCACGCACGACGCCGCGCTTGCCTTCGAGCGATTCGAGCAGCGCCGTTTCCTCGCCGCACACGTACGAGCCCGCGCCTTTCGCGACGTGCAGCTCGAACGCATGCGCGGAGCCGAGCACGTGCGCGCCGAGCCAGCCGGCTTCGCGTGCGCGGACGATCGCGGCTTCGAGCGTGGCGATCGCGTGCGGGTATTCGCTGCGCACGTAGATGTAGCCGACCGTTGCGCCCGTCGCGATCCCCGCGATGATCATCCCTTCGATCAGGCAGTACGGATCGCATTCCATGATCAGGCGATCGGAGAAGGTGCCCGAGTCGCCTTCGTCCGCGTTGCAGACGATGTATTTCTGCCGGGCGCTCGCCTGCCGGACCGTGCGCCACTTGATGCCGGCCGGGAACGCTGCACCACCGCGGCCGCGCAGCCCCGATTCGATCAGCGTTTCGCACGCGGCATCGCCGTCGAGCGCAAGTGCGTTCTTCAGGCCGGCGAGGCCTTCGTATTGCAGGTAGTCGTCGATCGACAGCGGATCGGTCAGGCCGATGCGCGCGAACGTGAGGCGTTGCTGGCGCGCGAGATAGGGCAATGCGTCGACGAGGCCGACGCCGCTCGGATGCCCGCCGCCGTCGAGCCAGCCGGCATCGAACAGCGCCGGCACGTCGGCGGCCGACAGGTTTGCGTAGCCGACGCGGCCGGCGGCCGTGCCGACCTCGACGAGCGGTTCGAGCCACAGCAGCCCGCGCGAGCCGTTGCGGATCAGTTCGATCGCAACACCGCGCCGCTCGGCTTCCGCGACGATCGCGGCCGCGAGCGAGTCGGCGCCGAGCGCCAGCGCGGACGAATCGCGCGGGACGTAGATGCGGGTCGTCGTCATGCGGCCTCCGGAGCGTGGGCGACCGCGTCGGCCAGCAGCGCGTCGAATTTCTCCGGCGTGACCTTCGCATGCAGCACGCCGTTGACCGTCAGCGACGGCGATTGTGCGCACAGCCCGAGGCAGTACACCGATTCGAGGGCGACTTCACCGGGCGCATGCGCATCCGCGGCGGCGTCGTGCGCCGCGTCGAACCGGCACCCCGTGCGCGCTTCCGCATGCGCGGCGAGCGATTCGCAGCCCATGCTGCGGCACGCTTCGGCGCGGCACATCTGGATCGTCACGCGCGCGGGCGGCGCGGTGCGGAAGTGGTGGTAGTAAGTCAGGACGCCGTGCACTTCCGCGCGCGACAGGTTAAGCGCCTTCGCGAGCGGCGCAACGCAGCCCGGCGGCACGTAGCCCGCGTCGTCCTGGATCGCGTGCAGGATCGCGACCAGCGACTGGCCGGCGCGCGCGTGGCGCTCGACGAGCGCGTCGGGCGCGTGGGAGTTCGGGGACATCGGTTATGCTCCTCCAAAGTCTCATATGCGCCTGGACTTCATATAGTGCGCATTGCGGCTTCGTTCTGATTGATTTTGACCAACGATAAGCGGAAGCTTTTACGGTCGCAATAGGAAATCGGAGTGCATAATTGATTCGAATCGAATGCGACGCGTATCTGACCGTACGCGACACGGAAGGTCGCGCCGCCAGCCTGTCGGATGTCGCGCCGCTGCTGGAACTCGTGGCCGACACGGGCAGCATTGCGCAGGCCGCGCAAGCGAAAGGGCTGTCCTACCGGCACGCGTGGGGTATGCTGCGCGCGCTGGAGGCGTGCATCGGCGGGGAACTGATCGAAACCGCGCGCGGCAAGGGCTCGACGCTGTCGGCGCTCGGGCAGGCGGTCGTCGATGCGCAGCGCCTCGCGCGCAGCCGGCTCGACGGGAACCTGCGCACGCTGGCGGCCGAAGTGGCGAGCGACCTGAATCGTCGGCTCGCGCAGCGTGATGGCGCCGTACGCATCCACGCGTCGCACGGCTACGCGGTCGCGACGCTCGTATCGGCGCTCGTCGATGCGCAGGCGGCTGTCGACATCAAGTACCGCGAGAGTGTCGAGGCCGTGCAGGCGCTTGCCCGCGGCGAGTGCGACCTGGCCGGCTTCCATCTGCCGCGTGGCGCGTTTCGCGCGCAGTGCGCACAGATCTACCGGCCGTGGCTCGACGATACGCGCCATGTGCTGATCCACCTGACACGGCGCCAGCAGGGGCTGTTCGTTCCTCGCGGCAACCCGAAGCAGGTTCGCGGGCTCGCGGATCTCGCGCGCAATGACATCCGCTTCGTCAACCGCCAGCCGGGGTCCGGCACGCGCATGCTGCTGGATCTCGCGCTGCGCGCGATCGGCATCGATCCCGAGCGCATCGACGGCTATGCGTCGGCCGAACTCACGCATTCAGCGATCGCGGCATTCGTCGCGAGCGGGATGGCCGATCTCGGCTTCGGCGTCGAGCCTGCCGCCCATCATTTCGGTCTCGATTTCATCCCGGTCGTCGACGAGGACTATTACTTCGCGTGCGAACGCGCGCAGCTCGACGCGCGGCCGCTTGCCGGCGTACTGGCGCTGCTGCGCGACGTGCGTTTCATCGAGCGCGTCGCGCATCTCGACGGCTACGATCCGGCCGCGTGCGGATCGCTGACGAGCATCGTGGCGGGGCTGGCCGGCGGCAAGGGCGCGGGCTTGCCGGACGGCAATTCCCGGTAACGCGGGCGCGATCGAACCGCGATGCAGCAGTGGGGGATTTGCGCTACGCTTGCCGCTTGATCAACGTTCCAACAAGCACGCCGTTCAAGCGTCATCCCGCCATGAAATTTTCCGTTCCCCTCGCCGCGGCAGCGTTGACCGCGGGGCTGCTGGTCACTGTTTCGCCGTTTGCGCTCGCGCAGAATTCTCCTGGTGTGCCCGGCGGTATCCTGAGCGAACAGTTTCGCTTGAACGAACATCCGCAGATGCCTTTCGCGGCGTCGGCGCCGTCGCAGAAATACCAGAGCGGCAAGAAGTCGGCCTTGCGTCGCAAGGGCGACTTGGGCGATCCGAGCGGCTGCAACCTGAAGTGTCCGATGGATAGCCGGTAACACGGCGGACGGTTGCGCCCGCACGGCGGTCATGTTGCACCGGTTCGCTGGCGCGCGTTGCGCCTGTGCACCGGCCTGACCGGCTGACCGGCAACTGCAGGATCCCGTACACATCCGATTCTGTCCGAGCCCCGCGAGGCGTTGCCGCTTCGCGGGGCTTTTTGCTTTCCGGCGAATCTTCATGCGATTCGATGTCGGGCGATGTCCGCGTGTGCGCATCGCTGGCCTGGCGGTGAGTCTAGGGTTAACCCGTAAATCAGGAAGGATGTCTTCCTGAAACCTGCCTTATTCTTAAGCATCCGCCTACATAAACTTCGGGTTGTCAGCGATGAACAAGGTGTTCACCGCGAACACAGACAAATCTGGAGGTAGGTCATCATGAAGTCGCTCGTTCAAGCTGTTGTCGTTGCTGCCGCTCTCGTTGCCCCGGTCGTGTCGTTCGCCCAGTCGGGTTCGACGATCACCCGCGCACAGGTTCGCGCTGAACTGGTCCAGCTGCAGCAGGCAGGTTACAACACCGCTCGCGGCGAAGATCCGCATTACCCGGAAGCGATCCAGACTGCAACGGCGCGTGTTGCAGAGCAGCAGCGCGCTGCGCTGGCGCAGGCGCAAGGCGCCGACGCCAGCGGTTACGGTGCGCAGGCGCAGGGCGCGTCGGCATCGGGTTCGCGTGCAATGGGCGTGCGCCCGGCCACCGCTGAAGAAATGAAGTCGCTGTACCGCGGCAGCTAAGCCGCGTATCGCCCGGTGCCGCAGCACCCGGGCTGGCCGCTGCCGGGCGCGATCGATGATTGCGCGGGCGCGGCAGGACATCCGTCACCTCCTGTCGCCGGAAGTCCGGCGGCATTCCGCCCGGCCCATCCGTGGCTGGGCGCTTTTTCGGCAGGAGAGGGACGCATGCGTTTCGCCGGCAACAAAAAACCCCGCGGACTTGCGTCATGCGGGGTTCGTGCGGCGAACGCGGAATTTGGTGGAGGCGGCGGGAATCGAACCCGCGTCCAGAAGCGCTCTACGACTAGTTCTACATGTTTAGTTCAGTCATTTGATTTAACCGCAGCGACGCGGACGAACACGCTGCACTACGGCGATTCGCTAGGTTTTCGACCCTGGCGTCGCGACGCCGACAGGGCTTAACTGACGTAAATGACCTCTGGCGGTATTGCTACCGGTCTTGCGACACTAGCCCGTCAGTGAACTAGGCAGAGGACGGCGGCCCTTAGGCTGCCAGTGCGAACGTATCGTCGTTTGCAGTTACGATTTTCCCATTGATTAACGAGGTGACGGGTCCTCGACATGCCCTAGCCGCTTCACAACCCCTGTCGAAACCAGGTCGCCCCCGCGGATAAGATCAAACATTATAGCCCAACATCGCGCAGCAGTTCGCGTAGTTGCTGCGTCGTGTCGACGAGATGCTGCGCTTGCCAGTCGGATGGCGCGGCGCCGTCGCCGCAGTAGCCGTACGCGGCCGCGACCGTCGCCATGCCGGCGGCGCTGCCGGCCTGAATGTCGCGCAGGTCGTCGCCGACGTAGACGATGCGCGCAGGCGCGAGCGTCAACTGGTCTGCCGCATGCAGCAGCGGGGCCGGGTGCGGCTTCGGGTGCGGCGTTGTGTCGCCCCCGACGACGCAGGCGGCGCGCGGCGCGAGACCGAGCAGGTCGACGAGCGGCGCCGTGAGCCGCATCGCCTTGTTCGTGACGATGCCCCAGCGCACGCCACGCGCGTCGAGCTCGTCGAGCACGTCGCCGATGCCCGGGAACAGCGTCGTATGCACGCACAGATCCGTTGCGTAGTTGGCCAGGAACTCGTCGCGCATCGCTTCGTAGCCGGGCGTGTGCGGATCGATGCCGAACGCGCCGCCGAGCAGGCCGCGTGCGCCGGCCGAGGCCAGCGGCCGCAGCACGTCGAGCGGTGTTTCGGGCAGGTCGCGCACGCGTTGCATCTTGTTGACGGCAGCCGCGAGATCGGGCGCCGTGTCGGCGAGCGTGCCGTCCAGGTCGAACAGCACGGCATCGCAGTGCAGCAGGCGCGGTTCGTCGAGTGCAGCCCGCGCGGTCGAGAGAGGAGTCGTCATGCCGGTTGGAAGGTCACGCGCCGCGGCGGCACGCGACGAGGTAGTTGATGTCGGCGTCGTTCGACAGCGCGAAGCGCTTGCCGATCGGGTGATACGTGATGCCCTTGATCTCCACGATGTGCAGATCCGTCGCGCGTATGAAGCCGGCCAGTTCCGACGGGCGGATGAAGCGCGCGTAGTCGTGCGTGCCCTTGGGCAGCATTTGCGCGATGTACTCCGCGCCGATCACGGCGAACAGGTAGGCCTTCAGGTTGCGGTTCAGCGTCGAGAAGAACACCCAGCCACCCGGTTTCACGAGCGTCGCGCACGCGGCGACGATATCGCCGGGCGACGGTACGTGCTCGAGCATCTCCATGCACGTGACGACATCGTAGGCGCCCGGTTCGCGCGCGGCGATCGCTTCGGCGGCGATGGCCTCGTAGTCGACCGTGATACCGCTTTCGAGGCTGTGCAGGTCGGCGACGCCAAGCGCTTCAGTCGACAGGTCGATGCCTTTCACTTGTGCGCCGAGTCCGGCCATCGATTCGGACAGGATGCCACCGCCGCAACCGATGTCGAGTGCGCGCTTGCCGGCGAGGTGCGCATGCGCATCGATCCATCCGAGCCGGACCGGGTTCAGGTCGTGCAGCGGCTTGAATTCGGCATTCGGATCCCACCACCGATGGGCGAGGTCGCTGAATTTCTGGAGTTCGTGCGGATCGGCGTTGGTCATGTCGGCAAACGGGCTACGGGAGGAGGGCGGTGCTGCGGTTCGTCAGCCCCGAGTATATAAGAAGCGGACGAGCGGCGAAGCGACGAGCGCCTGGGCGGGCGTCAAAGAAAAAGCCCCGCCGGGGCGGGGCTTTGAAGCAGTCGAAAACCGCGGCTTAGTTTGCCGGAACGGTCGTCTTCTGCACTTGCTGCGTACCAACCACTTCGACTTCCACGCGGCGATCCGGTGCGAGGCAGGCGATGAGTTGCTTGCGGTTCTTCTGGTTGCAGCCAGTCGTAACCGGGTTGCGCTTGCCCTTGCCTTCCGTGTAGATCTTGTTGGCCGGCACACCCTTGCTGACCAGGTACGACTTCACGGCTTGCGCACGGCGCAGCGACAGACGGTCGTTGTACTTGTCCGAACCGATGCGGTCCGTGTAGCCCGTTGCGACGACCACTTCCGTGTTCATGCCTTCGATCTTCGAAGCCAGTTCGTCCAGCTTTTGCTTGCCCAGCGGCTTGAGCGTTGCCTTGTCGAAGTCGAACAGTGCGTCAGCTTGATACGTGATCTTCTGGCTCGTGATTGCCGGAGCGACCGGAGCGACCGGCGGCTGCGGTGCCTGGGCGACCAGTGCGCCATCGCACTTCGCGTTGGCGGTGGCCGGCGTCCAGAACGCATCGCGCCAGCAGAGCTCGTTCGTGCCGTTCATCCACACCCATTCGCCCGTGCCGTTGACCCAGTTGTCATTGACGGCTTGACGCGACGCCGGCACCGACTGTGCCGAAGCGGATGCAGCCATAACTGCGGTAGCTGCAATGAACGCGAGCTTTGAAAGTTTATTCATATTTCTCCTCTCGAAATTGAGATTACCGCAGGTTTACTGCGAGCCTGTTGACGGTGACAAGTCATACATTGCTCGAAGTATAACATTGGTGCGGCACAAAAAACGCGGCGCCGCCTCTGTGTAGACTTCGAGCAGCGTCTAACTTTCAGTGCGTTGGCATTTTGCCATATCGTTCCCTTCCTACGAAAAAAAATCCTCCCCACCCCAAGATCGCTTCAACTTTGTGGTGCATGCGCAACACTGACCTGCCGTAACTTTTAGAGATTGTCAAGAGTGTGGCGACGAAATTGCGCCGGTGAATGCAGTTGTTTACTCGTGCGCGAAAAACAAGCGATGTTGCAATCGTCTGTGATGTCGAGTCGGGCGCGATTGCGGTGCGCAATTCCGGCCGATTCGCTGGCGCTGCGATTTTTGCTATTTATATATAGAGGGGGCGGCGAATTGGCGGCTGATGGGCGCATGTTAGAATCTCGCGTTGCGTTGCGCATGCAGCGCCCACGCGAAAGGCGTTCGCCGTCTTCGCTCCGAAACGATACGGATACATGGATCAATTCGCCAAAGAGACCCTGCCCACCTCCCTAGAGGAGGAAATGCGCCGTTCGTATCTCGATTACGCGATGAGCGTGATCGTCGGACGTGCCCTCCCGGATGTCCGCGATGGCCTGAAGCCCGTGCACCGGCGCGTGTTGTTCGCGATGCACGAACTGAACAACGACTGGAACCGCGCGTACAAGAAGTCGGCGCGTATCGTCGGTGACGTGATCGGTAAGTACCACCCTCACGGCGACACTGCGGTCTACGACACGATCGTGCGGATGGCGCAGGACTTCTCGCTGCGCTACATGCTGATCGACGGGCAGGGCAACTTCGGCTCGATCGACGGCGACAATGCCGCGGCGATGCGTTACACCGAAATTCGCATGGCGAAGATCGGTCACGAGCTGCTCGCCGACATCGACAAGGAAACGGTCGATTTCGAGCCGAACTACGACGGCAACGAAATGCAGCCGTCGGTCCTGCCGTCGCGCATCCCGAACCTGCTGATCAACGGCTCGTCGGGTATTGCGGTCGGCATGGCGACCAACATTCCGCCGCACAACCTGAACGAAGTCGTCGACGCGTGCCAGCACCTGCTGGGCAACCCGGAAGCGACGATCGACGAACTGATCGAGATCATCCCGGCGCCGGATTTCCCGACGGCCGGCATCATCTACGGCGTCGCCGGTGTGCGCGACGGCTACCGCACCGGGCGCGGTCGCGTCGTGATGCGCGCGGCCACGCACTTCGAGGAGATCGACCGCGGCCAGCGGATGGCGATCATCGTCGACGAGCTGCCGTACCAGGTGAACAAGCGTTCGCTGCTCGAGCGGATCGCCGAGCTCGTCAACGAGAAGAAGCTCGAAGGCATCTCCGACATCCGCGACGAGTCCGACAAGAGCGGCATGCGTGTCGTGATCGAGCTCAAGCGCGGCGAAGTGCCGGAAGTGGTGCTGAACAACCTGTACAAGGCGACCCAGCTCCAGGACACGTTCGGCATGAACATGGTCGCGCTCGTCGACGGCCAGCCGAAGCTGCTGAACCTGAAGGAAATCCTGCAGTGCTTCCTGTCGCATCGACGCGAAGTGCTGACGCGCCGCACGATCTACGAACTGCGCAAGGCCCGCGAACGCGGCCACGTGCTCGAAGGTCTCGCGGTCGCGCTCGCGAACATCGACGAGTTCATCGCGATCATCAAGGCCGCGCCGACGCCGCCGATCGCGAAGGCGGAGTTGATGGCGAAGCCGTGGGATTCGTCGCTCGTGCGCGAGATGCTCACGCGCGCCGAGAGCGAGAACGCGGCGGCCGGCGGCCGTTCCGCGTACCGTCCGGAAGGCCTGAACCCGGCGTTCGGCATGCAGGTCGACGGGCTGTACCGCCTGTCCGACACGCAGGCCCAGGAAATCCTGCAGATGCGTCTGCAGCGCCTGACCGGCCTCGAGCAGGACAAGATCATCGGCGAGTACCGCGAAGTGATGGCGCAGATCGCCGACCTGCTGGATATCCTCGCGCGCCCCGAGCGGATCACGACGATGATCGGCGAGGAGCTGACCTCGGTGAAGGCCGAGTTCGGCGACGCGCGCCGCTCGAAGATCGAGCTGAACGCGACCGAGCTGAACACCGAAGATCTGATCACGCCGCAGGACATGGTCGTCACGATGTCGCATGCGGGCTACGTGAAGTCGCAGCCGCTGTCCGAGTACCGTGCGCAGAAGCGCGGCGGTCGCGGCAAGCAGGCGACGCAGATGAAGGAAGACGACTGGATCGAGACGCTGTTCATCGCGAACACGCACGACTACATCCTGTGCTTCTCGAACCGCGGCCGCGTGTACTGGGTCAAGGTCTATGAAGTGCCGCAGGGCTCGCGCAACTCGCGCGGCCGCCCGATCGTCAACATGTTCCCGCTGCAGGAAGGCGAGAAGATCAACGTCGTGCTGCCGGTCAAGGAATTCTCGGCCGACAAGTTCATCTTCATGGCGACGTCGCTCGGCACCGTGAAGAAGACGCCGCTCGAGGCGTTCAGCCGTCCGATGAAGAAGGGCATCATCGCGGTCGGCCTCGACGAAGGTGACTACCTGATCGGTGCGTCGATCACCGACGGCGCGCACGACGTGATGCTGTTCTCGGATTCCGGCAAGGCCGTGCGCTTCGACGAGAACGACGTGCGTCCGATGGGCCGCGAGGCGCGCGGCGTGCGCGGCATGCAGCTCGAGGACGGGCAGCAGGTCATCGCGCTGCTGGTCGCCGGCAGCGAAGAGCAGACGGTGCTCACCGCGACCGAGAACGGCTACGGCAAGCGCACGCCGATCACCGAGTACACGCGTCACGGCCGCGGCACGAAGGGTATGATCGCGATCCAGACGTCCGAGCGCAACGGCAAGGTCGTGGCCGCAACGCTCGTCGATGCCGAAGATCAGATCATGCTGATCACGACGGCCGGCGTGTTGATTCGCACCCGTGTCTCGGAGATTCGCGAGATGGGGCGTGCCACGCAAGGTGTTACACTCATCAGTCTCGATGAGGGTACCAAGCTCTCTGGCCTGCAGCAGATCGCGGAGGCCGAGGAGGGTGACGGCGAGGCCGACGAGGCGTCGGACGGCGAAGCCTGAAGAACGGATGAGACTCTAGCCGCCGCGGGCGCGAAGCGCCGCGGCCGGCGAGCAACCATTCATATTTCCAAAAGGGAGTGATGATGCAAAAGCAATTCAAGCAACTGGTTCTGCTGGCTGCACTGGTGCCGACGTTCGCGATGGCGCAAGCGCTGTCGAATTCCGCACCGGCAGCTCCGGCAGCAGCTGCGCCGATCGACGCCGACAAGAAGGCAGCGATCAAGGATCTGCTCGACGCGATCGACGCGCCGAAGCTCGTGTCGGCAATCGGCAACAGCGCCGAAATGCAGGCCAAGCAACTCGTCCCGGCGATCCTGTCGGACGCGCTGTCGGAAAACAAGACGCTGAACGACAAGCAGAAGCAGGCTGCCGTTCCGACGCTGCAAAAGAACGCGGTGCCGAAGCTGGTTGACGGCGCAGGCAAGGTGTTCGGCACGCAACAGTTCCAGAACGACGCGATGTCGGCTCAGTACGACGCCTACGCGAAGTACTACAGCACGTCGGAGATCAAGGATCTGACGACGTTCTACAAGAGCCCGACGGGCCGCAAGTTCATCCAGGTTCAGGATCAAGTCGGTCGCGACGTGGTCAACGGCCTGATGCAGAAGTACATGCCGCAAGCTATCCAGGCAACGCGCACGCAGGCTGACAAGGAAGTCGCAGCAGTCAAGCCGGGCAAGTAAAGCCGTCCGGGCACGCCCCCGGCCGTTCGGCCGGGTTTGGCGGGAGCCTGACGACAGTGCGATAATGGCCGTTTGCGCGTGAGCGCAAGCGGCCATTTCTTTTCTGGCGCGTTCTGCCGGCAGCGAGCCGGTCGCGTCCCTCCGAGGTTTTCACGATGCGCGTCTTTAATTTCTCCGCCGGCCCTGCGGCGATGCCCGAGGAAGTGCTGCGGCAAGCTGCCGACGAAATGCTCGACTGGCACGGCAGCGGCATGAGCGTGATGGAGATGAGCCATCGCGGCAAGGAATTCATGTCGATCCACGAGGCCGCGCTGACCGACCTGCGCGACCTGCTCGGCGTGCCGGCCAGCCACCGGATCCTGTTCCTGCAGGGCGGCGGTATCGCGGAAAACGCGATCGTGCCGATGAACCTGCTCGGGTCGCGCAAGACGGCCGACTTCGTCGTCACGGGTTCGTGGTCGCAGAAGTCGTTCAGCGAAGCGAAGAAATACGGCACGCCGCATCTCGCCGCGACCGGCAAGACGGAAGACGGCTTCACGCGTGCGCCCGCGCGCGCCGAGTGGCAACTGTCGGACGATCCGGCCTACGTGCATCTGTGCACCAACGAGACGATCGACGGCGTCGAGACGTTCGAGATTCCCGATCTCGGCGACGTGCCGCTGGTCGCGGATGTCTCGTCGCACATCCTGTCGCGTCCGATGGACGTCGCGAAGTACGGCGTGCTGTTCGGCGGCGCGCAGAAGAACATCGGGATGGCCGGCGTGACGCTCGTGATCGTGCGCGAGGATCTGCTCGACCGCGCGCTGTCGATCTGCCCGTCCGCGTTCGAATGGAAGACCATCGCCGCGAACAACTCGCTGTACAACACGCCGCCCACCTACGCGATCTACATCGCGGGCCTGGTATTCCAGTGGCTGAAGCGGCAGGGCGGCCTCGAAGCGATCGAGGCCCGCAATATCGAGAAGGCGAAGCTGCTCTACGACACGATCGATTCGAGCAGTTTCTATCTGAACAAGGTCGAGCCGGCAGCACGTTCGCGGATGAACGTGCCGTTTTTCCTGGCCGACGAAACGCGCAATGAAGACTTCCTCGCCGGCGCAAAGGCGCGCGGGCTGCTGCAGCTGAAGGGCCACAAGTCCGTCGGCGGCATGCGGGCGTCGATCTACAACGCGGTGCCGCTCGAGGGCGTGAAAGCGCTCGTCGAGTACATGAAGGACTTCGAGCAGCGCGGCGCCTGACGGCGGCGCTGTTCAAACAGCACGGCAAAACGCATGGACGACGAACTGAATTCCCGCCTGAAACCGCTGCGCGATCGCATCGACGCGATCGATGCGCAGCTGATCTCGCTCCTGAACCAGCGCGCCGCGGTGGCGCTGGAGGTGGGCGAGGTCAAGAAGCATTTCAACGCACCGGTGTTCCGGCCGGAGCGCGAGCTGCAGGTGATCGCGCGGCTGCAGGACATGAGCGCGGGGCCGCTCGCGAGCGAGCACATCAGCGCCATCTGGCGCGAGATCATGGCCGCGAGCCGCGCGCTCGAGCAGACGATCCACGTCGCGTTCCTCGGGCCGGTCGGCACGTACAGCGAGCAGGCGATGCTCGAGTATTTCGGCCAGTCGATCGAAGGGCTGCCGTGCCCGTCGATCGACGAGGTGTTCCGTTCGGTCGAGGCCGGTGCGTCCGCGTTCGGCATCGCGCCGGTCGAGAATTCGACCGAAGGCGCCGTGTCACGCACGCTCGACCTGCTGCTGCAGACGCAACTGTTGATCAGCGGCGAGCTCGCGCTGCCGATCCACCACAACCTGCTGACGCAGAGCGGCACGCTCGACGGCGTGAAGCGCGTCTGCGCGCATGCGCAGGCGCTCGCGCAATGCCAGCAGTGGCTCGCGGCGAATGCGCCGCAGCTCGAGCGGCAGGCGGTGGCGAGCAACGCGGAGGCCGCGCGTCTCGCGGCGGCCGATCCGACCGTCGCGGCGATCGCGGGCGACCGCGCAGCCGCACACTACGGCTTGCAGATCGCGTTCTCGCTGATCCAGGACGATCCGCACAACCGCACGCGCTTCGTGATCATCGGCAAGCAGCCGGCCGGGCAAAGCGGTCACGACCAGACGTCGCTGATCGTGTCGGTGAAGAACGAGCCGGGCGCCGTGTTCAAGCTGCTCGAGCCGCTCGCGCGGCATGGCGTGTCGATGACGCGCTTCGAGTCGCGCCCGGCGCGCGTCGGCACGTGGGAGTACTACTTCTACATCGACATCGAAGGGCACCGGGACGATGCGGCGGTGGCGGCCGCGCTGGCGGAACTCGGCCAGAAGGCTGCGTTCCTGAAGGTACTCGGTTCGTATCCGCGCGCACGCTGATGCGCGGCGGCCCGTCGCCTGCTCGAGCAGGCGTTGCGGCCAGGCGGGCAGGGCAGCCGGTCGGTGCTGCCGAAGGCGGGTTCGGGCGGTGTCCGGCGCAGGTTGCGCCGGATGCGAGCCCGTTGCCCGGAATCTGGAATTCCGCGTGCGGGGTGTCGTCCTGCGCGCGTAACTTGGCTCTTGTCGTGTCAGGCTTTGCATTCAACAAACTGGTCATCTTCGGCGTCGGCCTGATCGGCGGATCGCTGGCCCGCGCGCTGCGCGAGCGCGCGCCGGGCAGCGCGGGCGAGGTCGTCGGCGTGGGCCGTTCGCGTACGTCGGTCGAGCGCGCGCTCGCGCTCGGCGTGATCGACCGCGCGGCAGCGCTCGACGACGACGCGCAATTGCGCGACGCGCTGGCAGGCGCCGATCTCGTGCTGCTGGCGGCACCCGTCGCGCAGACGGGCCCGTTGCTCGCGCGCATCGCGCCGTGGCTTGAAGCGGCGACGATCGTCACCGATGCGGGCAGCACCAAGTCCGATGTCGTCGTGGCCGCGCGCGAAGCGCTCGGCGCGCGCATCGCGCAGTTCGTGCCGGGGCATCCGATTGCCGGTCGCGAGTCGAGCGGCGTCGAGGCCGCGTTGCCGGATCTGTATGTCGGCCGCAACGTCGTGCTGTGCCCGCTGCCGGAGAACCTGCCCGAATCCGTCGCCCGGATCGACGCGATGTGGCGCGAAACCGGCGCCGACGTGCGCACGATGAGCACCGAGCAGCATGATCGCGTGTTTGCGTCGATCAGCCATCTGCCGCACGTGCTGTCGTTCGCGCTCGTCGAGCAGATCCTTGGCGAGGCCGACGCGGAACTGAAATTCTCGTACGCGGCGGGCGGTTTCCGCGATTTCACGCGCATCGCCGCGTCGAGCCCGGAGATGTGGCGCGACGTGTGTGTCGCGAACCGCGCGGCGCTGCTCGACGAACTCGATGGCTACACGCGCGTGCTCACACGGCTGCGCGCGGCGATCGACGCCGGCGACGGCGCGGCGCTCGAAGCCGTGTTCACGCGCTCGCGCGCCGCGCGCAAGGCATGGCAGGAGCGCGGCGGTACGCCCGCTGCCGAACCGGTCAAGAAATAACAGGACGATTCCCATGGACTATCTCGATCTCGGCCCATACTCCAGCGCATCGGGCACCGTGCGCCTGCCCGGCTCGAAAAGCATTTCGAACCGCGTGCTGTTGCTCGCGGCGCTTGCCGAAGGCGAAACGACGATCACCAACCTGCTCGACTCCGACGACACGCGCGTGATGCTCGACGCACTCGGCAAGCTCGGCGTGAAGCTCGCGCGCGATGGCGACACCTGTGTCGTCACGGGCACGCGCGGCGCATTCACCGCGAAGACGGCCGACCTGTTCCTCGGCAACGCGGGCACGGCCGTGCGGCCGCTGACCGCCGCGCTCGCGGTGAACGGCGGCGACTATCGCGTGCATGGCGTGCCGCGCATGCACGAGCGGCCGATCGGCGATCTCGTCGACGGCTTGCGGCAGATCGGCGCGCAGATCGACTACGAGCTGAACGAAGGCTACCCGCCGCTGCGGATCAAGCCCGCGACGGTTTCCGTCGACGCACCGATCCGCGTGCGCGGTGACGTGTCGAGCCAGTTCCTCACGGCGTTGCTGATGACGCTGCCGCTCGTGAAGGCGAAGGACGGCAAGACCGTCGTCGAGGTCGACGGCGAACTGATCTCGAAGCCGTACATCGACATCACGATCCGGCTGATGGAGCGCTTCGGCGTGACCGTCGAGCGCGACGGCTGGCAGCGCTTCGTCGTGCCGGCCGGCGTCCGCTATCGCTCGCCGGGCCGGATCATGGTCGAGGGCGACGCGTCGTCCGCGTCGTACTTCCTCGCGGCCGGCGCGCTTGGCGGCGGCCCGCTGCGCGTCGAAGGCGTGGGGCGTGCGAGCATCCAGGGCGATGTCGGCTTCGCGAATGCGCTGATGCAGATGGGCGCGAACGTGACGATGGGCGACGACTGGATCGACGTGCGCGGCATCGGCCACGACCACGGCAAGCTCGAGCCGATCGACATGGACTTCAACCTGATCCCCGATGCGGCGATGACCATCGCGGTCGCGGCGCTGTTCGCGAACGGCACGAGCACGCTGCGCAACATCGCCAGCTGGCGCGTGAAGGAAACCGACCGCATCGCCGCGATGGCGACCGAGCTGCGCAAGGTCGGTGCGATCGTCGAGGAAGGCCCCGACTATCTCGTCGTCACGCCGCCGGAAAAGCTCACGCCGAACGCGGCGATCGACACGTACGACGACCACCGGATGGCGATGTGCTTCTCGCTCGTCAGCCTGGGCGGCGTGCCCGTGCGGATCAACGACCCGAAGTGCGTCGGCAAGACGTTCCCCGACTATTTCGACCGCTTCGCCGCGCTCGCCAAAGCCTGACCTGATTGTTCCGATGAAATCGACCCGACCCTTTCACCCGACCCCTGTCATCACGATCGACGGCCCGACTGCTTCCGGCAAGGGCACCGTCGCCGCGCTCGTCGCCGCGCATCTCGGCTTCCACCTGCTCGACAGCGGCGCGCTGTACCGTCTCGCGGCGCTGGCGAGCGTGCGCTACGACATCGCGGCCGACGACATCGATGCACTCGTGAAGCTGATCGACGATCTCCACATCACGTTTCGCGAAGGCTGCGCGCAGCTCGACGGCGTCGATGTGTCGAACGACATCCGCGCCGAAGCGGTCGGCAACCGCGCATCGGCGATCGCCGTGCACGGACCGGTGCGCACCGCGCTCGTCGCGCGCCAGCGCGCGTTCCGCAAGACGCCGGGCCTCGTTGCAGACGGGCGCGACATGGGCACCGTGATCTTCCCGGACGCCGTGCTGAAGGTGTTCCTGACGGCCAGCGCCGAGGCGCGCGCGACCAGACGGCATAAGCAATTGATGCAAAAAGGTTTTTCTGCTAATATAGATGACTTGCTCCGGGATCTTCGTGAACGTGACGCGCGCGACAGCAATCGCGCGGCCGCGCCGCTGAAGCCCGCGGCAGATGCCAAGCTGCTCGATACGTCGGCACTTTCGGTCGATGAAGCCGTCGATCAGGTGCTGCAGTGGTACCGGGCGCTCGGCCAGCCCGCCTGAGAAGGCGGGTAGCGGTAGGTGCTCCGCGCATAAGTGCGGGGCGTGTTTCGAACCCTTAACCCCGTGTGGACCTCGATCTGGCCCTTTCAGCCTGCCATTCCGGCCGGCGTGGCACAGCGATCCATGCACAATCAGATTTTTATGTCCGACCTGCAAACCTCTACCCCGAATACTGAATCTTTCGCGGCTCTGTTCGAAGAGTCGCTGACCCGCCAAGACATGCGCGCCGGCGAAGTGATTTCCGCCGAAGTCGTGCGCGTCGACCACAACTTCGTGGTCGTCAATGCAGGCCTGAAGTCCGAGGCTTACATTCCGATCGAGGAATTCCTGAACGATCAGGGCGAGGTTGAGGTGCAGTCGGGCGATTTCGTGTCCGTCGCGATCGACGCACTCGAAAACGGCTACGGCGACACGATCCTGTCGCGCGACAAGGCGAAGCGCCTTGCATCGTGGCTGTCGCTGGAAAAGGCTCTCGACAACAACGAACTCGTCACCGGCACGATCACCGGCAAGGTGAAGGGCGGCATGACCGTGATGGTCAACGGCATCCGCGCGTTCCTGCCGGGTTCGCTGGTCGACACGCGTCCGGTCAAGGACACGACCCCGTACGAAGGCAAGACGCTCGAGTTCCGCGTGATCAAGCTCGATCGCAAGCGTAACAACGTCGTGCTGTCGCGTCGTGCAGTGATCGAAGCAACCCAAGGCGAAGAGCGCGCGAAGCTGCTCGAGACGCTGAAGGAAGGCGCGATCGTCAACGGCGTGGTCAAGAACATCACCGACTACGGCGCGTTCGTCGACCTCGGCGGCATCGACGGCCTGCTGCACATCACCGACATCGCATGGCGTCGTGTGCGTCACCCGAGCGAAGTCCTGTCGGTTGGCCAGGAAGTCACCGCGAAGATCCTCAAGTTCGACCAAGAGAAGAACCGCGTCTCGCTGGGCATTAAGCAACTGGGCGACGATCCGTGGGAAGGCATCTCGCGCCGTTACCCGTCGGGCACGCGCCTGTTCGGCAAGGTCACGAACATCACCGACTACGGCGCATTCGTCGAAGTGGAATCGGGCATCGAAGGCCTCGTCCACGTGTCGGAAATGGACTGGACCAACAAGAACGTTGCTCCGTCGAAGGTTGTCCAGCTGGGCGACGAAGTCGAAGTCATGGTCCTCGAGATCGACGAAGACCGTCGTCGTATCAGCCTCGGCATGAAGCAGTGCAAGCCGAATCCGTGGGATGACTTCAGCCGCAACTTCAAGAAGGGCGACAAGATCACGGGCGCAATCAAGTCGATCACCGACTTCGGCGTGTTCATCGGTCTGCCGGGCGGCATCGACGGCCTGGTCCACCTGTCGGACCTGTCGTGGAGCGAAGCTGGCGAAGAAGCTGTTCGCAAGTACAAGAAGGGCGACGAAGTCGAAGCAATCGTGCTCGGTATCGACGTCGAGAAGGAGCGTATTTCGCTCGGCATCAAGCAGCTCGAAGGCGACCCGTTCAGCAACTACGTTGCAATGAACGACAAGGGCTCGATCGTCGACGGCGTCGTGAAGACGGTCGATGCGAAGGGTGCGGTCGTCACGCTGACGGGCGACATCGAAGGCTACCTGCGCGCGTCGGAAATCTCGCAGGATCGCGTCGAAGATGCACGCAACGTGCTGAAGGAAGGCGACAAGGTCAACGCGATGGTGATCAACATCGATCGCAAGTCGCGCGGCATCAACCTGTCGATCAAGGCGAAGGATTCGGCTGAGCAACAGGAAGCGATCCGCGGCCTGCAGTCGGACTCCAGCTCGGCTGCGACCGGTACGACCAACCTCGGCGCGCTGCTGAAGGCGAAGCTCGACGGCCAGAACCAGTAAGCCTCACGAGGTCTGCTGAAGTATGACCAAATCCGAGTTGGTCGCGCAGCTGGCATCGCGATTTCCGCAACTTGTCCTCAAGGATGCGGATTTCGCGGTGAAAACGATGCTCGATGCGATGTCTGACGCCCTGGCGAAAGGGCATCGTATCGAAATTCGCGGTTTCGGCAGCTTTGGCCTCAACCGTCGCCCGGCGCGCGTCGGACGCAACCCGAAGTCGGGGGAGAAAGTGCAGGTGCCCGAGAAGTTCGTGCCGCACTTCAAGCCTGGCAAGGAATTGCGTGAACGCGTCGACGGCCGTGCCGGTGAGCCGCTGAAGGCTGACGATCCGGACGACGAGCGTTGAGCGTCATCCGGTTTGCCCGGAACCTATCCGGCGAAGGCTGAAAAGAAAAGCGCCCCTTGCGGGCGCTTTTTTCATTTCCGGCGCGGGTGGCGTAACGGGTGAGCGCAGGATGTGCGCAGCCGCGGAAACGCTTCCTTTACAATACGGGTCGATTCGGTGCGACGAAGGGGAGTCGCGCGCCGCGGCAAACCTCAACAAAGAGAGGGCTTCATGAAGTTTATCGTCTGGCTGATCCGGGTATTGGTGTTCGTACTGCTGCTGGTGCTTGCGCTGGCCAATACGCAAACCGCGACGCTGAATTTCGTTGCCGGCTTTTCATGGCAAGCGCCGCTGATCCTGCTCGGCCTGGCGTTCTTCGGCGTGGGGCTGCTGGCCGGTTTGCTGTCCGCGCTGCCGTCGATCTTCCGCCTGCGTCTCGAGAACGGGCGCCTGAAGCGCGATCTGCGCGCGGCGCGCGAAACGCCGGCCGTCATCGACCAGCCGCCGATGCCGCCCGTCATTTAACACGGACGCCGCGCGATCATCGCGCGGTTTTCGTCTCTGCTTCGATATTTCGCATGGATCTGGATTTCTGGTGGTTGCTCGCGATTCCGGTCGCGTTCGCGCTCGGTTGGGCGGCGTCACGCTATGACCTGAAGAATCTCCTGTCGGAGAGTGCCAACCTGCCGCGATCGTATTTTCGCGGCCTGAATTTTCTGTTGAACGAACAACCTGACAAGGCGATCGACGCGTTCATCGAGGTCGCCAAGCTCGACCCCGAGACGGTCGAGCTGCACTTCGCGCTTGGCAACCTGTTTCGCCGCCGCGGTGAAACCGACCGCGCGATCCGGGTGCATCAGAACCTGCTGAGCCGCACGGACCTGCCGGTCAACGAGCGCGACCACGCGTTGTACGAGCTTGGCCAGGATTTCCTGAAAGCCGGCCTGCTCGATCGTGCCGAGGAGGCGTTCCACAAGCTCGCCGACGGCGATTACGCGCTCGGCGCGCAGCGGGCGCTGCTGACGATCTACGAGATCGAGAAGGACTGGAACAAGTCGATCGATACGGCGAAGCGCATCGAGTCGATGAGCGACAAGCCGCTTGGCGTCGAAATCGCTCAGTTCCACTGCGAACTCGCGCAGGACGCGCTGCAACGCAAGAATGCGGCAGCGGCCGCCGAACAGCTGCGCCTGGCGCTGGCCGTGAACCCGCAGAACGTTCGCGCGACGGTCCTGTCCGGCGACGCGGCGGAAGCGGAGGGTAACCACGCGGCCGCGATCGAGCACTGGAAGCGCGTCGAAGCGCAGAATCCGGCGTATCTGCCGCTCGTTGCCGACAAGCTGATGAAGGCGTACGTCGCGCTCGGCAAGAACGCCGAAGGCGCCGAGCTGCTGATGGGGTATATCGATCGCTATCCGTCGAACGACCTGCTCGACATCGCGTACCAGCACATCGCGGGGTTGCGTGGCCAGGACGCGGCGCACACGCTCGCGCGCACGCAGATGGAGAAGTCGCCGAACCTGTCGGGGATGCTGCATCTGCTCGATGCGCAAATCGCGGCGGCCGACGAACCGCGCCGTAAGGAACTTGAAATGATGCGTGCGCTGATCAAGCAGCGCACGAAGAATCTGCCACGGTATACGTGCCAGAATTGTGGTTTCCGGGCACGGCTTTTCTATTGGCAGTGTCCCGGATGCAGCGGCTGGGAAACCTATGCGCCGCGCCGCGTCGAACCAGCGATGCCGGGCTGATCCCGGCACGCCGAGCCAACGCGCTGCGGTTGTCGCCGGGCTCGTCCCGGCGGCCAAGTTAGTCAATCACCGGGAAGTACCGGAACATCTATGAAAATCACCATCATCGGCACCGGCTACGTCGGTCTCGTCACGGGCGCCTGCCTGGCGGAGATCGGTCACGACGTCTTCTGTCTCGACGTCGATCCGCGCAAGATCGACATCCTGAACAACGGCGGGATGCCGATTCACGAACCGGGGCTGCTGGACATCATCGCGCGCAACCGCGCGGCCGGGCGCCTGCGCTTCTCGACCGACATCGAGGCGAGCGTCGCGCACGGCGAGATCCAGTTCATCGCGGTCGGCACGCCGCCCGACGAGGACGGTTCGGCCGACCTGCAGTACGTGCTCGAAGCCGCGCGCAACATCGGCCGCCACATGACGGGCTTCAAGGTGATCGTCGACAAGTCGACGGTGCCGGTCGGCACCGCGCAGCGCGTGCGTGGTGTGGTCGACGAGGCGCTTGCCGCCCGCGGGCTGGCGGGCAGCGTCGCACACCGCTTCTCGGTCGTGTCGAACCCGGAGTTCCTGAAAGAAGGCGCTGCGGTCGAAGACTTCATGCGTCCTGACCGCATCATCATCGGCGTCGACGACGACGAGACGGGCACGATCGCGCGCGAGAAGATGAAGAAGCTCTACGCGCCGTTCAACCGCAACCACGAGCGCACGATCTACATGGACGTGCGTTCGGCCGAATTCGCAAAATACGCGGCGAACGCGATGCTTGCGACGCGTATCTCGTTCATGAACGAGATGTCGAATCTCGCCGACAAGGTCGGCGCCGACATCGAGGCCGTGCGCCGCGGGATCGGCTCCGATCCGCGCATCGGCTATCACTTCCTGTACGCCGGCGTCGGCTACGGCGGCTCGTGCTTCCCTAAGGACGTCCAGGCGCTGATTCGCACGGCCGGCGAGAACGGCCAGCCGCTGCGCATCCTGGAGGCCGTCGAGGCGGCCAACCATGCGCAGAAGGACGTGCTGATCGGCAAGATCGAGCAGCGCTTCGGTGCCGACCTGACCGGCCGCGAGTTCGCAGTGTGGGGCCTGGCGTTCAAGCCGAACACCGACGACATGCGCGAGGCGCCGAGCCGCCGCCTGATCGCCGCGCTGCTCGCACGCGGTGCGACCGTGCGTGCCTACGATCCGGTCGCGATCGAGGAAGCGCGGCGCGTGTTCGCGCTGGATTTCGGCCATGACGCGAGCGCGCTGGCGCGGCTGCATCTCGTCGACACGCAGGACGTCGCCGTGAAGGGCGCGGATGCGCTCGTGATCGTGACCGAATGGAAAGAATTCCGGAGCCCCGACTTCACGCGCCTGAAGGCTGAACTGAAGGTGCCGGTGATCTTCGACGGGCGCAACCTGTACGAGCCGGACGCGATGGCCGAGCTGGGCATCGACTACTACGCGATCGGCCGGCCGTATGTCGATCCCCAGTCGTCTTCCCGTGGCTGACCGCACGATGAACACTCTCCGCGAAGTCGTTCCGGTGCCGCGTGCGCAGATCGCGCGCTCGCGCGTGCTTGTCGTCGGCGACGTGATGCTCGACCGTTACTGGTTCGGCAACGTCGATCGCATTTCGCCTGAGGCGCCGGTGCCGGTCGTGCACGTGCAGCGTCAGGAAGAGCGGCTCGGCGGTGCGGCCAACGTCGCGCGCAACGCCGTGACGCTCGGTGGCCAGGCCGGGTTGCTGTGTGTCGTCGGTTGCGACGAGCCCGGTGAGCGGATCGTCGAGCTGCTCGCCAGCAGCGGCGTGACGCCGCATCTCGAGCGCGACCCGGCGTTGCCGACCACGATCAAGCTGCGCGTGCTCGCGCGCCAGCAGCAGCTGCTGCGCGTCGACTTCGAGGCGATGCCGACGCACGAGGTGCTGCTCGCAGGGCTTGCGCGCTTCGATTCGCTGCTGCCGCAGCACGACGTCGTGCTGATGTCGGATTACGCGAAAGGCGGCCTGACGCACGTCACGACGATGATCGAGAAGGCACGTGCGGCCGGCAAGTCCGTCCTCGTCGATCCGAAGGGCGACGACTGGGCACGCTATCGCGGCGCGTCGCTGATCACGCCGAATCGCGCGGAATTGCGCGAGGTGGTCGGGCAGTGGAAATCGGAAGACGATCTGCGCGCGCGCGTCGCGAAGCTGCGCGCGGAACTCGACATCGACGCGCTGCTGCTCACGCGTTCGGAAGAGGGCATGACGCTCTTTTCCGCCACCGGTGAACTGCACGCCCCGGCGCTCGCGCGCGAGGTGTTCGACGTGTCGGGCGCGGGCGATACCGTGATCGCGACCGTCGCGACGATGCTCGGCGCAGGCGTGCCGCTCGTCGACGCCGTCGTGCTGGCGAATCGCGCGGCAGGCATCGTGGTCGGCAAGCTCGGCACGGCCACGGTGGACTACGACGAACTGTTTCACTGAGCGCATGCGGTGGCGCGACAAGCGCGCCGCACGCATCGCTCGCACTTTTCAGGCAGGACGATCATGACCCTCATCGTCACCGGCGCAGCCGGTTTTATCGGCGCGAACATCGTCAACGCGCTCAACGCGCGCGGCGAGACGCGCATCATCGCCGTCGACAACCTGACGCGCGCGGACAAGTTCCGGAATCTCGTCGATTGCGAGATCGACGACTATCTGGACAAGACGGAATTTGTCGAGCGTTTCGCTCGCGGCGATTTCGGCAAGGTACGCGCGGTGTTCCACGAAGGCGCCTGTTCGGACACGATGGAAACCGACGGCCGCTACATGATGGACAACAACTTCCGCTACAGCCGCGCGGTGCTCGACACCTGCCTCGCACAGGGCACGCAGTTCCTGTATGCGTCGTCGGCGGCGATCTACGGCGGCTCGACGCGTTTCGTCGAGGAGCGTGACGTCGAGGCGCCGCTGAACGTCTACGGCTATTCGAAGTTCCTGTTCGACCAGGTAATCCGTCGCGTGCTGCCGAGCGCGAAGAGCCAGATCGCCGGTTTCCGCTATTTCAACGTGTACGGCCCGCGCGAGACGCACAAGGGGCGCATGGCGTCGGTCGCGTTCCACAACTTCAACCAGTTCCGCGCGGAAGGCAAGGTGAAGCTGTTCGGCGAGTACAACGGCTATGCGCCGGGCGAGCAGACACGCGACTTCGTGTCGGTCGAGGACGTGACGAAGGTGAACCTGTTCTTCTTCGATCATCCGGAGAAGTCGGGCATCTTCAACCTCGGCACCGGCCGCGCGCAGCCGTTCAACGATATCGCGTCGTCGGTCGTGAATACGTTGCGCGCGCTCGACAACCTGCCGCCGCTGACGCTCGCGCAGCAGGTCGAGCAGGGGCTGATCGAATACGTGCCGTTCCCCGATGCGTTGCGCGGCAAGTACCAGTGCTTTACGCAGGCCGACCAGACGAAGCTGCGCACGGCTGGTTACGACGCGCCGTTCCTGACCGTGCAGGAAGGTGTCGACCGCTACGTGCGTTGGCTATCCGGCCAGGTTTAAGCGGAAGCGTTGCATCGATAGACTGGGTCTCACGGTCGGCAGCCGCCGGCCGTATTCATCGGAGATCCAGCACATGATCAGGAAATGGTTGGTCGCAGCGGCAATGCTCGGCACGATCGCGTCGGCCTGGGCGGCCGTCGATGTCAACACCGCGAACGAGGATGCGCTCGTCGGCATCAAGGGCATCGGCCCGGCACGGGCAAAGGCGATTCTCGACGAACGCGGCGCACGCGGTCCGTTCAGGAATGCGGACGATCTCGCATCACGCGTGAAAGGCATGGGCGGCCATACCGTCGAGCGGCTTCAGCAGGAAGGCCTGACGATAGGCGCAGCCGGCACAGGTGCCGCGCTGCCGGCCGCGGGCAAGCCGGCGGCCGGCAAGCCCGCGGCTGCGCCCGCCCGCACCGCGCAGAAGTAACACGTCGCGCGAAGTCGACAACGAGCTCCTTCAGTCGCCGTCGTTGCGACGGCTTCCCGCGGCATGCCGCGGGTTTTTTGCGTGGGCACGGCGTACACGGCGGCCACGCATTGCGCGGCAGGCGTATTCCATCGTCGCAATGGGGTTGCCGGCGCGCGCAGCGGCGCTGGTTTACAATCGATTGATTGATCGGCCTCGTACTCACGGTATATCCATGGCTTACAAAACTATCGAAGACACGATCGGCAATACGCCGCTCGTCCAACTGGTCCGCTTGCCGGACGACGAGATTCGCGCGCGCAACAACGTGGTGCTCGCGAAGCTCGAAGGCAACAATCCGGCCGGCTCCGTGAAGGATCGTCCGGCACTGTCGATGATCAGCAAGGCCGAGGCGCGCGGGCGCATCAAGCCGGGCGATACGCTGATCGAGGCGACGAGCGGCAACACGGGTATCGCACTCGCGATGGCTGCGGCGATCCGCGGCTACAAGATGGTGCTGATCATGCCGGAGGATCTGTCGGTCGAGCGCCGCCAGAGCATGGCCGCCTACGGTGCCGAAATCATCCTGACGCCGGTGAAGGGCGGGATGGAGCTGGCACGTGATCTCGCCGACCAGATGCAGCGCGAAGGCAAGGGCGTGATCCTCGACCAGTTCGCGAACCCCGACAATCCGATCGCGCACTACGAAGCGACCGGCCCGGAAATCTGGCGCGATACCGAAGGGCGCATCACGCACTTCGTGTCGGCCATGGGCACGACGGGCACGATCATGGGCACGTCGCACTATCTGAAGGAACAGAATCCGGCGATCGAGATCGTCGGGGCGCAGCCGGAAGACGGTTCGCGCATTCCGGGCATCCGCAAGTGGCCGGAAGCGTACATGCCGACCATTTTCGATCGCAGCCGCGTCGACCGCGTCGAGAACGTGAGCCAGGCCGCGGCGGAAACGATGGCGCGCCGGCTCGCGTCGGTCGAAGGCATCTTCGCGGGCATTTCGTCCGGTGGCGCATGCGAAGTCGCGATGCGCATCGCGCGTCAGGTCGAGAATGCGACGATCGTGTTCATCGTCTGCGATCGCGGCGACCGCTACCTGTCCACGGGTGTGTTTCCCGCCTGAACGCGGGCAAGCGTGCGCAGGGCACGTGCATAAAAAAAGCGCCGCTTGTGCGGCGCTTTTTCTTTGGGCAGGCAGTGCTTACTGCGACTGCGTTTCGGTGGCGCTCGGCGGAAGTGCGCCGCTCGCTTCCATCTGTGCCTTCACGGCCTCGCCAAGCTGGTACACGGTGAGCGCGTAGAAGAAGCTGCGGTTGTAGCGCGTCAGCACATAGAAATTCTTGAGCCCGAGCATGTACTCGGTCGCGCGGCCCGGCGACGGCAGGTCGACGACCGTCACGGGCGTACCGGCTTCGGTCGTGATGTTGACCGTCGGCTCGTTCAGCGTCATGCCCGCGCGCAGCAGTTGCGACAGCGCCCAGTGCGGTTCGGGCTGGCCGTCGGCGGCAGCTTGTGCGATCCCCAGGCTGCCCGTATCGGGTGTGATCTGCCAGACCACCGGGCGATCGGTTTCCCAGCCGTGCTGCTTCAGGTAGTTCGCGACGCTGCCGATCGCATCGACAGGACTGCTGCGCAGGTCGACATGGCCCGTGCCGTCGAAGTCGACCGCATATTCGCGGATGCTGCTCGGCAGGAACTGCGGAATCCCGATCGCGCCCGTATACGAGCCGAGCACGGTGGTCGGGTCGAGCTGGTTGTCGCGCGTCCAGACCAGGAAATCCTCGAGGTTCTTGCGGAACGTCGCCTGGCGGCTGTCGCGGTTCGGCGTGTCCGGATAGTCGAACGTGAGCGTCGTCAGCGCGTCGAGCACGCGGAAATTGCCCATGTAGCGGCCGTAGATCGTCTCGACGCCGATGATGCCGACGATCACCTCGGGCGGCACGCCGAATTGCTCGGACGCGCGCTGCAGCGTTGCCTGGTTCGCCTTCCAGAATTTCACGCCCGCATTGATGCGGATCGGCTCGATGAAGCGCGAGCGATAGACGCGCCAGTTCTTGACCGTCGGCGACGGGGCCGGCCTCACGAGCTTGACGGCCGTCGCCGAATAGCTGATGCGCGAGAACAGCGCGTGCAGGCTGGTGGAGTCGAAGCCATTGCGGCTCACCATCTCGTCGATGAACGCGTCGACCTTCGCGTTGTTCGCGTAACGCTGCGGAACGATTTCCTCTTCGAAGGTCTGGCCTTGCTGCGGCTGGGCCTGTGCGACGAGCTTGCCCGCGGACTTCGCGGGTTGCGTCTGCGCGCCGGCGGGCGCGGCGCCGAGGGCCGCGACCACGGCGGCCGCAACGAGCGGGACGCGAACACGGAACAGCGCGGAGAGAAGGGCGGCAGGCTTGCTGGAATTCATGTCGAAGCGGGCGGACAGGGCGATTGGGTTCGGCGCAGTATACCCGACGGATCCGGCGCGCCGGGGCGTGGCGGGCCCCCATTGTGGTAAGTTAGCGGCGAATTCGCGGCAGACGATGGACATCATTGATGGAGACCTGCGGCGCATCGTGCGCCGCGGATGACAGCTTATGGCAACCGCTTTCTATACGCACCCCGACTGCATGCTGCACGAGATGGGGGAATGGCATCCGGAATGTCCGGCTCGCCTGTCGGCGATCCAGGATCAACTGATCGCGAGCCGCATCGACGACCTGATCGTGCACGAAACCGCACCGTTCGCGAGCGAGGTGGCGCTGGGCCGGGTGCACACGCAGGCGCATATCGACTACATCCGGAGCATGACGCCGGTCGATGGCTACGTCGAGGTCGATCCCGATACGCTGATGAACCGCGATACGTGGCGCGCTGCGCTGCGCGCGGCTGGCGCGGCGATCGCGGCGACCGACGCGGTGATCGAAGGCCGCTATGCCAATGCGTTCTGCGGCGTGCGTCCGCCCGGCCACCATGCGGAGCCTGCGCGCGCGATGGGTTTCTGCTTCTTCAACAACGTCGCGATTGCCGCGCGGCACGCACTCGACGTACACGGTCTCGAGCGTGTCGCGATCATCGATTTCGACGTGCATCACGGCAACGGTACCGAGGCCGCATTCGCGAACGACGAGCGGGTGCTGATGTGCAGCTTCTTCCAGCATCCGCTGTACCCGTTCTCGGGCGTCGATCACCAGGCGCCGAACATGGTCAACCTGCCGATGCCCGCGCGCAGCAACGGGATGGCGATCCGCGAGGCCGTCGACATGTTCTGGCTGCCGCGCCTCGATGCGTTCAAGCCGCAGATGCTGTTCGTGTCGGCGGGTTTCGATGCGCATCGCGAGGACGACATCGGCAACCTCGGCCTCGTCGAAGCCGACTTCGAATGGCTGACCGCGCAGATCGTCGACGTGGCGCGCCGGCATGCACAGGGCCGCATCGTGAGCTGCCTCGAAGGCGGCTACAACCTGTCCGCGCTCGGGCGCAGCGTCGTCGCACACCTGCGCGTGCTGGCCGGCATCTGATGATCGAGCGACCGGCCGGGCGCGCTCAGCGCGCCGGCACGCGCGCGTGAATCCACGCGATCAGCGCATCGATCACGCGGTCGCGTTCGAGATCATTCATCGTTTCGTGAAAGCCGCCTTCGTATAGCGTCAGCGTACGATCGGGCGAGCCGACGCGTGCGCCGAACGCGCGGCTGCCGTCGGGCTCGGTCAGCTTGTCCTCGGTGCCGTGATAGACGAGCACCGGAACGCGCAGCCCACCGCGGCCGCTTTCGATGCGCGCCATCGCGTCGAGAATTTCCGCGCCGGTGCGCGCGGGCACCGCGCCGTGATGCACGAGCGGATCGGCGCGGTTGGCCGCGACGATGGCCGGGTCGCGCGACAGCAGCGCTGCATCGATCTTGATCGCGGGGAAGGTCGGCCAGATGCGGCTGATGACGCGGCTCACCGCGAGCATCCAGCGTGGCACGTCGCGCCCCGGCGCGAGCGCCGGGCTCGACAGCACGAGGCCCGTCAGCGCGTGACCGCGTGCCGGCGCGCGTTCGATCGCGTACAGCGCCGCGACCGCGCCGCCCATGCTGTGCCCCATCAGGAACAGCGGCGAATTGCCGCGCGCCGCTTCAGCGATCAGCGCATCCGCATCGTTCAGGTAGCCGTCGAAGCGCTCGACCCACGCGCGCTTGCCGGGCGACTGGCCGTGCCCGCGCAGATCGATCGCGAGCACGTCGATGCCGGCCGCGTTCAACCGACTGGCAAGCGCGGCATAGCGGCCCGCGTGTTCGGCAAGGCCGTGCACGAGCGCGATCGTCGCGCGCGGCGGCGTGGTGCCGTCGCCGGCCGGCCAGCGGTACGACGCCAGTTCGAGCCCGTCCGCGGTACGCAGCCGGCCCATGGTCGGCGCGGGCGACGCCGAAGGCGCCGGTCCGGCGGTGGCGGGTGCGGCGGCCGGCGTGGTGGTGGCGGTCATCTGGCGTGTCCCCTGTTCGTTGGCATGTGTTCCGGGATCATAGTCGCGGCATTCCTGCGGCGGGCCAGCGGCGTCCCTCTAATTTCGTGTAGTTATGAAAAGATCGAAATCGATTATTAAGGGGAATGAGGGGTTTGCGGTAAAATCGACGGTTATTCCAGATGCATCGGCGGCCGACTGGCGGGCCAACTCGCCGGCCGGCCGCCGTTTTGTTTACATGATCGAATTACGCAATCTTTCGCAGCGATTTCCCGGGCCGGGCGGCTGGGTCGAGGCGCTTCGCAACATCAACCTGACGATCCCGCAGGGCGAGGTGTTCGGCATCATCGGCCGAAGCGGCGCAGGCAAGAGCACGCTCGTGCGCACCATCAACCTGCTCACGCGGCCGACCGAAGGCAATGTCGTCGTCGGCGGGCGCGATCTCACGCTGCTGCCGGCTGGCGCGCTGCGCGAGGCGCGCCGCGAGATCGGCATGATCTTCCAGCACTTCAACCTGCTGTCGTCGCGCACGGTGTTCGACAACGTCGCACTGCCGCTCGAACTGGCCGGCGCAAGCCGTGCCGAGATCGAGGCCGCCGTGCTGCCGCTGCTCGACCTCGTCGGGCTGTCCGCGCAGAAGGATCGCTATCCGTCGCAGATCAGCGGCGGTCAGAAGCAGCGCGTCGGTATCGCACGCGCGCTCGCGAGCCAGCCGAAGGTGCTGCTGTCGGATGAAGCGACCTCCGCGCTCGATCCCGAGACCACGCGCTCGATCCTCGACCTGCTGAAGCGCATCAACCGTGAGCTCGGCCTGACGATCGTGCTGATTACGCACCAGATGGAAGTGATCAAGCAGGTGTGCGATCGCGTCGCGGTGCTCGATGCAGGGCGTGTGGTCGAGGAGGGCCGCGTAATCGACGTGTTCCTGCAGCCGCATCACGAAGTGACGCGCGCGCTGATCGGCGACGTGATCGCACAGGAACTGCCGCCCGCGCTGAAGGCGCGTGTGGCCGAGCGGCTGAAGACGGGCCGCGGGCATCTGCTGCGGCTCGCGTTCACGGGCTCGGGGGTCGACCAGCCGATCCTGTCGGAGACGATCCGCCGGTACGAGCTCGATTTCAACATCCTGCACGGCCAGATCGACGAGATCCAGGGGCAGGCATTCGGTTCGCTCGCGGTGCTCGCGGGCGGCGAGCCGGGCAAGGTCGGGCAGGCACTCGCGTTCCTGCGCGAGCAAGGTGTGGTGGTAGAGGAGCTTTCGTATGTTGAGTGAGATGTTCGATATGTTCGTGCAGTCGTTCTGGGAGACGCTGATCATGGTCGGCATCTCCGGAGTGGTTGGCGCGCTCGTCGGCCTGCCGCTCGGCGTGCTGCTCTACCTGACCGACCGCCAGGGCGTGCTGCAGAACCTCGCTGTGAATCGTGTGCTCGGCGGCATCGTGAATGCCGTCCGCTCGACGCCGTTCATCATCCTGCTGGTCGCGGTGATTCCGTTTACGCGGCTCATCACGGGTTCGTCGATCGGCACGGCCGCGGCGGTCGTGCCGCTGACGCTCGCGGCCGCGCCGTTCATCGCGCGTCTCGTCGAGACGGCGTTGCGCGAAGTCGACCGCGGGCTGATCGAGGCTGCGCAATCGATGGGCGCGACCACGTCGCAGATCGTCTTCAAGGTGCTGCTGCCCGAATCGCTGCCGGGCGTCGTCGCGGGCCTGACGATCACGTTCGTGTCGCTGGTCGGCTATTCGGCGATGGCGGGCGCGATCGGTGGCGGCGGCCTCGGCGATCTCGGGATCCGCTACGGCTACCAGCGCTATCTGCCCGAAGTGATGTGGACGGTGGTCGCGATCCTGATCGTGTTCGTGCAGATCGTGCAGTCGTTCGGCGACTGGCTCGTCCGCCGGCTGAGCCACAAGTAAAACAAGACCGATCGGTCAGGAGACACTCGATGCAACGACGCTTCATGCTGAAATTCGCGGTGGCACTGGGCGCGGCCGCGCTGTTCGCGGGCGCGCACGCACAGGCCGAAACCATCAAGGTGGGTGTGACGGGCGGGCCGCACGCGCAGATCATGGAAGCGGTGAAGAAGGTCGCCGCGAAGAGCGGCCTCGAGATCCGCATCGTCGAATTCTCCGATTACGTGCAGCCGAACGCCGCGCTTGCGTCGGGCGACCTCGATGCGAACAGCTACCAGCACGATCCGTATCTGCAGGCGCAGGTGAAGGACCGCGGCTACAAGCTGATCAAGGTCGCGGATACCGTCACGTTCCCGATGGGCATCTATTCGAAGCGCGTGAAATCGCTGGCCGAACTGAAGCCGGGCGCGCGCATCGCGGTGCCGAACGATCCGACCAACGGCGGCCGTGCGCTGCTGTTGCTGCAAAAGCAGGGCCTGCTGAAGCTGCGCGCGGACGCGGGGCTGAAGGCGACGCCGCTCGATATCGTCGACAATCCGCGCAAGCTGAAGATCGTCGAACTCGATGCGGCGCAGATTCCGCGCTCGCTCGGCGACGTCGACGCGGCCGCGATCAACACCAACTACGCGATGGAAGCGGGGTTGAAACCGAAACAGGACGCGATCGCGATCGAAGGGCCGAATGGCCCGTACGCGAACATCCTAGCGATCCGCGAGGCGGACCGGAACAAGCCGTGGGTCGCGAAACTGGTCGCGGCCTATCATTCGGCCGATGTGAAGCAGTTCATCGAAGGCAAGTTCGGCGGAGCGGTCATTGCCGCCTGGTAACGGGCGAAGCAACGGGCGCCCGGCGAGATTAGAGTCGATGATCGAAAACCCGGGCTTTGCGTCCGGGTTTTTTCTCTTTTAAAATAGAACGACCGTTCGCTATCATTGGCGCGTCGCCAAGAAGCGGTATCCTCGACAACCACGAAGGTTGGGTCCGCTTGGCCGCGCAGTCATGAGGCCTCGCTATAGAATGGCCTCTGGTCGTATTCGTAACTTTGGAGCGTGTGCATGAAAATCCTGGTGCCAGTGAAAAGAGTGGTCGATTACAACGTGAAGGTCCGCGTGAAGTCGGACAACACGGGTGTCGACATTGCGAACGTGAAGATGTCGATGAACCCGTTCGACGAAATCGCGGTTGAAGAAGCGGTCCGCCTGAAGGAAGCGGGCGTGGCGACCGAAGTGATCGCCGTGTCGGTGGGCGTCACGCAAGCGCAGGAAACGCTGCGTACGGCGCTGGCGATCGGCGCGGATCGCGCGATCCTGGTCGAATCGACCGACAGCGTCGAGCCGCTGGCCGTCGCGAAGATCCTGAAGGCGCTGGTCGACAAGGAACAGCCGCAACTGGTGATCCTCGGCAAGCAGGCGATCGACGACGATTCGAACCAGACGGGCCAGATGCTGGCTGCGCTGGCAAGCCTGCCGCAAGCGACGTTCGCGTCGAAGGTCACGGTGGCCGATGGCCGTGCAACGGTCGCACGTGAAGTCGACGGCGGCGCGGAAACGCTGTCGCTGACGCTGCCGGCGGTGATCACGACCGACCTGCGCCTGAACGAGCCGCGTTATGTGACGCTGCCGAACATCATGAAGGCGAAGAAGAAGCCGCTGGAAACCGTGAAGCCGGAAGACCTGGGCGTGGACGTCGCGCCGCGTCTGAAGACGCTGAAGGTGGTCGAGCCGCCGAAGCGCGCAGCCGGCGTGAAGGTGCCGGATGTGAAGACGCTGGTCGAGAAGCTGAAGACCGAAGCCAAGGTGCTGTAAGAGGGAGCGGAAAGAAATGACGATTCTGGTGATTGCAGAACACGACAACGCGTCGATCAAGGCCGCGACGCTGAACACGGTGGCGGCGGCAGCGAAGATCGGCGGCGATATCCACGTGCTGGTCGCGGGCCACAACGCGCAAGCGGCAGCGGACGCAGCAGCGAAGATCGCAGGGGTGTCGAAGGTACTCCTGGCCGACGCGCCGCAACTCGAAGCGGGCCTCGCGGAAAACGTCGAAGCGACCGCGCTGAACATCGCGAAGGACTACTCGCACATCCTCGCGCCGGCGACGGCCTACGGCAAGAACATCGCGCCGCGTATCGCCGCGAAGCTGGACGTCGCGCAGATCTCGGACATCACGGCGGTCGATTCGGCCGACACGTTCGAGCGCCCGATCTACGCGGGCAACGCGATCGCGACGGTGCAGTCGAGCGACCCGATCAAGGTGATCACGGTGCGTGCGACGGGCTTCGATCCGGTGGCAGCGGAGGGCGGCAGCGCGTCGGTCGAGAAGATCGAAGCGGCAGCCGACGCTGGCAAGTCGCAATTCGTGAGCCGTGAAGTGACGAAGCTGGACCGTCCGGAACTCACCAGCGCGAAGATCATCGTGTCGGGTGGCCGCGGTCTGGGCAGCGGCGAGAACTACACGAAGGTGCTGGAGCCGCTGGCAGACAAGCTGTCGGCAGCCCTGGGCGCATCGCGCGCGGCAGTCGACGCGGGCTACGTGCCGAACGACTATCAGGTCGGCCAGACCGGCAAGATCGTCGCACCGCAGCTGTACATCGCAGTCGGCATCTCGGGTGCGATTCAGCACCTGGCCGGCATGAAGGATTCGAAGGTGATCGTCGCGATCAACAAGGATCCGGAAGCACCGATCTTCAGCGTGGCCGATTACGGCCTCGTCGGCGATCTGTTCGCGCTCGTGCCGGAACTCGTGGCCGAGCTCGGCTGACGCAGTGTGATGCTTCGGTAAGCACACGAGAAGAGGGGCGCGACGAGCGCCCCTTTTTTTTCGCCATCGACAGAAGAGAGAGGGGACACGCCATGAGCTATTCCGCCCCCGTCAAGGACATGCTGTTGTCGGCACGAAGGGCAACGAGGGCGTGCTCGCGTTGACGGAAGATCAGTTCTGATCGGCCGACGGTTCGATGAAATGAAAAAGGCGCCCCTGGGGGCGCCTTTTTTTCGATGCCGGCTGGCCCGCATGGCTGCGGGCGGCGTTGGCTTATGCGTATGCCGGGCGCGTCTGGCCGGCCACGTCCTTCAGGTAGCGATGCACCGACAGGTCGTCGGCCTGGATCGCGGGCATCTTGCCCGAGATCAGGTCTGCGAGCAGTTGGCCCGAGCCGCACGACATCGTCCAGCCGAGCGTGCCGTGGCCGGTGTTCAGGAACAGGTTCGACACCGGCGTGCGGCCGACGATCGGCGTGCCGTCCGGCGTCATCGGGCGCAGGCCCGTCCAGAACGTTGCCTTCGACGTGTCGCCACCACCCGGGAACAGGTCGTTCACGCACATCTCGAGCGTTTCACGGCGCGCGGCGCGCAGATTTTTGTCGAAGCCGACGATTTCCGCCATGCCGCCGACGCGGATGCGCTGGTCGAAACGCGTGATCGCGATCTTGTAGGTTTCGTCGAGCACGGTCGACACGGGCGCGGCTGCTGCATTGACGATCGGCGCGGTGATCGAATAGCCCTTCAGCGGATAGACGGGGATCTTCATCAGGTTCGAGATGAAGCTGGTCGAGTACGAACCGAGCGCGACGACGTACGCGTCCGCGCGCACCGTCTCGCTGCCGCACTGCACGCCGGCGATCTTGCCGCCCGCGATCGCGAGCGCATCGATCGGCGTGTTGTAGCGGAACTTCACGCCGAGCGATTCCGCGAGCGCGGCGAGGCGCGTCGTGAACAGCTGGCAGTCGCCCGTTTCGTCACCCGGCAGGCGCAGGCCGCCCGTCAGCTTGTGCGAGACGGCGGCGAGTGCCGGTTCGGCTTGCTTCAGATCGGCCGGCGACAGCAGCTCGAACGGCACGTTCGCTTCCTGCAGGACGGCGATGTCCTTCGCCGCGCCGTCGAGTTGCTGCTGCGTGCGGAACAGCTGCAGCGTGCCGCCCGTGCGGCCTTCGTACTGGATGCCGGTATCGGCGCGCAGCGCCTGCAGGCAGTCGCGGCTGTATTCGGCGAGGCGGACCATGCGGCCCTTGTTGACTGCATAGCGCTCGGCCGTGCAGTTGCGCAGCATCTGGTACATCCACTGGAGCTGGAAGCGCGTGCCGTCGAGGCGGATTGCGAGCGGCGCGTGCTTCTCGAACATCCACTTGACGGCCTTCAGCGGCACGCCGGGCGCGGCCCACGGCGCGGCATAGCCAGGGGAGATCTGGCCTGCGTTCGCGAAGCTCGTCTCGAGTGCCGGGCCGGCCTCCCGGTCGATCACCGTGACTTCATGACCGGCGCGCGCGAGGTAATACGCGCTTGCCACGCCCACCACACCGCTGCCCAGAATGACAACTCGCATAGCTGCTCCAGATGGAAGGGACCAGATCGAGGCCGGGCGCACCTGCGTCTCCGTGTAACCTCTAGCTGATCTAGTTTTTTGCGCTATGGTATTGTCGAATGTGTAGGTTTTGTTATCGTATTTTTCAGGTTTTCAGCATAAACAAATGAGAACGCAACGTCAGCCCGTACGCTCGCTCGACAAGCTCGACCGGCGCATCCTGAAACTGCTCCAGGACGACGGCCGGATGGCGATGAAAGACCTCGCGGAACAGGTCGGACTGACCGTCACGCCGTGCATCGAGCGTGTGCGGCGCATGGAGCGCGACGGTGTGATCACCGGCTATCACGCGCGTGTCGATCCGCACCAGCTCGATGCCGCGCTGCTGGTGTTCGTCGAGATCACGCTCGGCCACAAGGGCGGCAACATGTTCGAACAATTCCGCCGGGAAGTGATGAAGATCGACGAGGTGCTGGAATGCCATCTCGTGTCCGGCGATTTCGACTACCTGATCAAGGCGCGGATCGGCGAGATGGCCGACTACCGGAAGCTGCTCGGCGACATCCTGCTGCAGTTGCCCGGCGCCGTGCAGTCGAAGAGCTATGTCGTGATGGAAGAAATCAAGGAGACGCTGACGATCGCGGTGGGCGACTGACGCGCCTGCTGCAGGCCGTCGAGCCCTTTATCCCGCCCTTGGCATGCTGCGCCCAATACTGTATAAATGTACAGTATTGGGCGCAGGTAAATGGGTGGGCACATGGACGATCGATCCGACAACGAATTTCCGGTAGCGCCGCCCGTGCCTCGCAAGGGGCGCGGCGCGGTCGACAACCTGCAAGGGCGATACGAGATCGCGCAGCGCGAAGCGGTCGACGACGGCTGGACGCACGAGTCGGACGATAGCGATTTTCCCGCGCCGTTGCGCACGCAGGTATTCGAGGAGCGCGCGAAGAGCATCCTGACGCATAACCAGTCGCCCGACATCCCATTCAGCGTGTCGCTCAATCCGTATCGAGGCTGCGAGCACGGCTGCATCTACTGCTTCGCGCGGCCGACGCACAGTTATCTCGGCCTGTCGCCGGGGCTCGATTTCGAAAGCCGCATCTATGCGAAGGTCAATGCAGCCGAACTGCTCGAGCGCGAGATTTCGCGCAAGCGCTACGTGCCGGAGCCGATCGCGCTCGGCGTCAACACCGACGCCTATCAGCCGGTCGAGCGCGACCTGCGCATCACGCGCAGCGTGATCCAGGTGATGCACGATCGCGGGTTACCGTTCGCCGCGATCACGAAGTCGTCGCTGATCGAGCGCGATCTCGACCTGCTCGCGCCGATGGCCGAACGCGGGCAGGTGATGGCGGCGGTCACGATCACGACGCTCGATGCCGATCTCGCGCGCACGCTCGAGCCGCGCGCGGCGACGCCGGCGCGACGGTTACGTACGATCCGTGCGCTGAGCGAGGCGGGCGTGCCGGTTGGCGTGAGCATTGCCCCGATGATTCCGTTCGTCACCGAGCCCGACATGGAGCGCGTGCTCGAGGCGTGCGCGGAAGCCGGCGCAACGTATGCGAGCTACATCATCCTGAGGCTGCCGTGGGAAGTCGCGCCGCTGTTCAAGAACTGGCTTGCCGCGCATTTTCCCGACCGTGCGGAGCGCGTGATGAACCGCGTGCGCGACATGCGCGGCGGGAAAGACTACGACTCGGATTTCTCGAAACGGATGAAGGGCGAGGGGATCTGGGCCGACCTGCTGCGGCAGCGCTTCCGCCAGGCCGTCAAGCGGCTCGGGCTGAACGAGCGCACGAACGGCATTCTCGATCTGTCGCAGTTTCGCGGTGCGCCGGTTGCCGCGGCGCCGGTGCCGCACGTTGCGGTTCGTTCGGCCGGCACGCGGTCGACGCAGTCGCGCGACGACATGCAATTGAACCTGTTCTGACCGGCGCGCCAAGCCGGCGCGGGGTGCCGGTGGGGCGCGTTCGTTGCGCTTACTGCGAAATCTGCTTGGCCGCTTCGACCTGCGACTCGAAATACGTCTGGAACGACAGCGCGAGTGCGGTCATCAGCAGGAACGCGCCGATCAGCAGCGAGAAGATCACCACGAAGATCACGGTCCAGCCCGACTTGCTGTGCTTGCCCGTCTCCGCGTTGAATTGCGCGTCCCATTTTTCGTCGGGGCGCAGCCCATAGACGAGCGCGGCGAGGAACGCTGCCAGCAGCGAGATTGCGCCGGGTACCGCGAGCCACCAGCCGAGGCTGGCGCTGCGCTGGGTCGCGGCGAGCAAGAGGAAGCCCGGAATGCCGACGATCGTCGCGAGCAGGTGCGCCCAGCCGTATACGTCGCGAAAGCCATATAGATAGAAGCGGTGCGCACCGAGCGAGCCGAACAGGAACGCGAGGGCGGCGGTGAGCGTCTTGGAGCGAAAGCGGCGGGACGGTGCGGTGCTGCTGGACATGGATGGCGGCGTATTGTCGTTGGCATGGGCGGCCGGCGGGCCGGCGCGGGCGCGCGGCCCGGCACGCATTCTACGATGCCCGGTCGGGCCCGGTCACCCCTGTCCTGCGTCAAGGTGCCGCATAGGTCACGCGGTAGATTGCGCCCGCATAGTCGTCGCTGACGAGCAGCGAGCCGTCCGGCAGCGGCAGCACGTCGGCCGGGCGCCCCCATACCGTGCCGTCGGGCCGCAGCCAGCCCGTGACGAACGGGGTCTGGCGCGCCTGGCTGCCGTCCGCCGAGACGACGACGCGCATCACGCGGTAGCCGACCTTCGTGCTGCGGTTCCACGAGCCGTGTTCGGCGATGAACACGTTATTGCGATACGACGCCGGAAACATCGGCCCCGTATAGAAGCGCATGCCGAGTGCCGCGACGTGCGCACCGAGTTTCAATACGGGCGGCACATAGCGGCGGCATACGTCGGCGCTGCCGAATTCGGGGTCGGGCGTGTCGCCGCCATGACAGTACGGGAAGCCGAAGTCGAGGCCGGCGCGCGGCGCGCGGTTCAGCTTGTCGTCGGGCACGTCGTCGCCCATCATGTCGCGCCCGTTGTCGGTAAACCACAGCTCGCCCGAATCGGGGTGCCACGCAAAGCCGACCGTATTGCGTACGCCGCGGGCGACGACCTCGCTCCCGCTGCCGTCCGTCTTCATGCGTGCGATGATCGCGTAGCGGCCGCGATCGGCGAGACAGACGTTGCACGGTGCGCCGGTTGGCACGTACAGCTTGCCGTCGGGGCCGAACGCGATGAATTTCCAGCCGTGATGGTGCTCGGACGGCAGCGCGTCGGTGACGACGGTGGGGGCGGGTGGTGCGGCGAGCCGGTCGTCGATATGATCGAGACGCAGGATGCGCGATACGGCGGATATATAGAGTGCGCCGCCACGGTAGGCGACGCCGACGGGCATGTCGAGCCCGGATGCGATCACGTAGCGGGCGCTGATCCGGCCCTCGTGCATCACGAACGCATGCACGCGACCTTCCCGCGTGCCGACATACAGGATGCCGCGCGGCGACCATGCCATTTCGCGGGCGGTCGGTACCGCGTCGGTCAGCACTTCTATGTGGAAGCCGGGCGGCACGACGAGTTGCTCCACCGGCAACGGCGCGGCAAACGCCAGTGCGGACGCGAGGCAGGCAAGGCCGGCAAGCAGCGCCGCGAAACGGTGCTGCGCGCGGCGCGTCGAGGCGGCGCGAAGGGGCGGCATGACGGTGTGGAACGTCCCGGACACGACGATTGTATGCCCGGCGGACAGGCCGCCCACGGATTTTTTACGCGTAAGTGTTTGTTGTACCTCTGATTTCCGGCTATAATCGCGTGTTTCAGTAGTTTCGAACCCGGTTTTCCGAAGGACATCATATGGTTATCATCCGTCTGGCTCGTGGCGGCTCGAAGAAGCGCCCGTTCTACAACATCGTTGCTACCGATTCGCGTAACCGTCGTGACGGCCGCTTCATCGAGCGCGTCGGCTTCTACAACCCGGTCGCTACGAAGGGCGAATCGCTGCGTATCGCTCAGGATCGCCTGACGTACTGGCAAGGCGTTGGCGCACAACTGTCGCCGACCGTCCAGCGTCTCGTGAAGGAAGCGCAAAAGGCGCAACCGGCTGCCTAACATGGCACGGTGTGCCGGTCGTGCCGGCTGTAAGGAGCATTGATGGCGGGTCACGATTCCGGTAATGCAAGGCGCGGGCGTGCGTCGTTTGGCGCATTCGTCCGCAAGCCGGTCGAGCGCGACGCTGTCGCGAACGCCGGTCAGGCTGCCGAGCAGGGTAGTCTCGAAGTGGCGCAAGCCTGGCCCGACGATGCCGTCGAGGTCGGGGCGGTGGTCGACGCCTATGGCCTGAAGGGTTGGGTCAAGGTGGCGACGCATGCCGACGCCGGTCGCGGCGGCGATGCGCTGCTCAACGCGCGCCGCTGGTGGCTGGAACGCGGTGCGGAGCGGCTTTCCGTCCGCATCATGCAGTCGAAGACGCACAGCGACACCGTCGTTGCGCAACCCGCGGGCGTCAGCGACCGCGATGCCGCGCTGGCTATGCGTGGCTTTCGCGTGTTCGTGCGCCGGGAAGATTTCCCGGCATTGGCCGCGGACGAATTCTATTGGGTCGACCTGATCGGTCTCGACGTCGTCAACGAGCAATCGGTGGCACTCGGGAAGGTGAGCGGGATGATCGACAATGGCGTGCATTCGATCATGCGTGTCGAGTATCCGGCGACCGGCAAAGACGGTCAGCCGACCACCGATGAGCGGTTGATTCCGTTCGTCGGCGTATACGTCAAAACGGTGGATCAGGCGGCGCGTCGCATCGTCGTCGACTGGGAAGCCGATTACTGAAATGAACCAGGTTACCGAGAGCGCGGTGCAGTTCGACGTCGTCACGCTCTTCCCCGAGATGTTCCGTGCACTGACCGACTGGGGGATCACCAGCCGGGCCGTCAAGCAAGGGCGCTTCGGGCTGCGCACCTGGAACCCGCGTGATTTCACGACGGACAACTACCGCACGGTCGACGATCGTCCGTACGGTGGTGGTCCGGGCATGGTGATGCTGGCCAGGCCGCTCGAAGCTGCGATCGATGCCGCGAAAGCGGCGCAGGCAGAACAGGGCATCGCGAGCACGCGTGTCGTGATGATGTCGCCGCAAGGTGCGCCGCTCACGCACGATCGCGCGGTGCGGATGGCGCAGGAGCCCGGTGTCGTCGTGCTGTGCGGCCGCTATGAAGCGATCGACCAGCGCCTGCTCGATCGTTGCGTCGACGAGGAAATCAGCCTCGGCGATTTCGTGCTGTCCGGCGGGGAATTGCCGGCGATGGCGATGATGGATGCCGTCGTGCGGTTGCTGCCCGGCGTGCTGAACGATTCACTGTCGGCCGTGCAGGATAGCTTCGCCGATGGCCTGCTCGATTGTCCGCATTACACGCGCCCCGAGGAATACGACGGCGTGCGTGTACCGGATGTGCTGCTCGGCGGGCATCATGCCGAGATCGAGCGGTGGCGGCGCCAGGAAGCATTGAGGAATACGCTGCGGAAGCGGCCGGACCTGATCGTCCGGGCGCGCCGCGAAAAGTTGTTGAGCCGGGCCGACGAGGCATGGCTTGCGAACCTCGCACGCGAAGCGAAAAACGCCTCCTGAGGCGGCTGCGCGAGCGGGAATTGGCGGTGCCGCGCATGCGTGTGCGGCGCCTGATGTGAATCCATCCTCTATCGGGGCCAGGCCTGGAAGCAGGCGGGTGCCAACGCCGACACGATGGCATAAGGAGTCAGTAATGAATCTGATCGCAAAACTTGAGCAGGAAGAAATCGAGCGCGCGCTCGCCGGCAAGACGATCCCCGACTTCGCCCCGGGCGATACGGTGATCGTGAACGTGAACGTGGTTGAAGGTAACCGCAAGCGCGTTCAGGCTTACGAAGGCGTCGTGATCGCGATTCGCAGCCGTGGTCTGAACTCGAACTTCATCGTCCGCAAGATCTCGTCGGGCGAAGGCGTCGAGCGTACGTTCCAGACGTACTCGCCGCTGCTGGCAAGCATCGTCGTGAAGCGTCGCGGTGATGTGCGTCGTGCGAAGCTGTACTACCTGCGCGAGCGTTCGGGCAAGTCGGCTCGTATCAAGGAAAAGCTGGTGTCGAAGGATCGCGCCGCAGCAGCTTCCCAAGAGTAAGAGCTGTAAGGAAAAAGCACCCACCCGGGTGCTTTTTTCATTCTGGCGCGACAATATGCTCGATACGACACGACCCCGAGAGCCCCATTGAATCGCCGCCCCATCATCGATCCCGAAGTCCTGCCGGTCGAAGGCACCGGTGCCGGCCTGCCGGCCATTGATTCCCGCCTGATGACGCCAGCCGGCCTGCGTGACCGTTTCGCGCGCACGCTCGAATGGAGCGTCGAGCCCGGCGAGGCGAGGCTGCAGGAGGGCGTCGATCCACGTAGCGCGGCCGTCCTCGTGCCGCTCGTCGTCCGCGAGTCCGGCCTCACCATGCTGCTGACCCAGCGCGCCGACCACCTGAACGACCACGCCGGACAGATCAGCTTCCCCGGCGGTCGTCGCGAACCGTTCGATCGCGATGCAACTGCCACCGCGTTGCGCGAGGCGAAGGAAGAGATCGGGCTGGCAGACGAGCGTGTCGAGATCCTCGGCGCGCTGCCCGACTACCTGACCGGCACCGGCTTCTGCGTGGCGCCGGTGGTCGGCCTCGTGCATCCACCGTTCACCGTGCAGGCCGACACGTTCGAAGTGGCCGAGATTTTCGAGGTGCCGCTCGCGTTCCTGATGAATCCCGCGAACCATCAGGTCCGTGTGTTCCGCTGGGAAGGCGGCGAGCGTCGTTTTTTTGCGATGCCCTATCCAAATGGCGAACCCGGCGGGCATTACTTCATCTGGGGCGCAACTGCCGGCATGTTGCGCAATCTGTACCGCTTCTTGGCCGCCGGCTGATGCCGCGCGCCGGCTGGCGCGCGCGGCCGGCAGCCGGGCGACCGCGCCGGCAATCATGCCAGGCTGACGCTGTGCTATCGTTATGCAAAAAATGACATAACTCCGAAGACGGCACACGCATGACTTTCTTCTCGGTTCTCCTCGCTCTCATCATCGAACAGGTCCGCGCGTTGTCGCCGAACAATCCGGTGTTCGCGCTGTTCCAGTTTCACGCGGAAACCGTCGCGCATGGTCTCGACGCAGGCAAGCAGAAGCATGGCATCCTCGCATGGCTCGCGGTCGTACTGCCGTGGGTGCTGATCGTCGCGCTGATCTATTTCCTGCTGTACAAGGTGAGCTTCGTGCTCGCATTCATCTGGAACGTCGTCGTCGTGTACTTCACGCTCGGCTTCCGCCAGTTCAGCCACTACTTCACCGATATCCACCTCGCGCTCAACAACGACGACGTGCCGCGTGCGCGCGAAATTCTGCACGAGTGGACCGGCATCGACACGGTCGACATGCCGGTCGGCGAAATCGTCCGCCATACGCTGATTCATGCGGTCGTCGCGTCCCATCGCCACGTGTTCGGCGTGTTCTTCTGGTATGTGCTGCCGATCGGCCCGGCCGGTGCCGTGCTGTACCGGATCTCCGAATACCTCGCGCGCAGCTGGTCGACGCCGGGCGACGACCGCACGGCGGCCTTCTCGACGTTCGCGCAACGCGCGTTCTTCGTGATCGACTGGATTCCCGCGCGATTGACCGCGCTCGGCTTCGCGATCGTCGGCAATTTCGAGGACGCGATCTACGCGTGGCGCAACCACACGCGCCAATGGCCCGATCCGAACGACGGCGTCCTGCTGGCCGCCGGCAGCGGAGCGCTCGGCGCACGCCTCGCGGGGCCGCTCGCGGAACCGTCGAGCCTCGATGCGCTGGCGGTCGGCGACAGCGGCCCGTTGACGGTCGGTGACGATTGCACGCCGCGTACGCTGCAATCCGCGGTTGGCCTTGTCTGGCGCGCGGTGATCCTGTGGATGATTCTGCTGCTGATGCTGACACTTGCCGTCTGGGTGTCGTGACGGGGCAGTGCGGTACTCGATGAAAGGCAAAAGGCCGGCGGATGCCGGCCTTTTTGCTGTGGGTCAGTCGTCGCGCGGGTCGCGTACGGCGCCACATTGCCAGCATGCGGTGAACTGGGCTTCGAGCGCCTCGCCGCACTGCCGGCAGCGCCACGGCGCGGCACCGGCCGACGGACCGTGCGACGCGGCATCGAGGAGCCGGCGCGCGAGCGCGTCGTCGCGTTCGTCGTCGAGCCACAGCTCGGGCGTGCACGCGTCGGCGGGCAGGCCGCCGAGCGCGCCGGTCGCGTAGCAGTTATGCAGCTCGCAACCGATGCCGGCCACCTGAAGCACGTTGGCCCAATGCTGCGCCGTCGCGAGATCGGGTGCCTTGAAACGCATCGCGGCTCCTGTCGATGAAAGCCGGCCCGCATGGCACCGGCTGGCCGCCGCGCGCGTGCCGCGCGATCAGCGGACGATCTGGCTCGCCTCGTGCACGAGCTGCGCATAGAGCGCATGCCGCGACGGTGCGATGCGGCCGTCGGCGACGGCTTCGAGAATCGCGCAGCCGGGTTCGTGCAGGTGATGACAATTATAGAAACGGCAGTCGGCGAGCAGTGGCCGGAACTCCGGAAAGGCGCGCTCGAGACGGCCTTCCGTCAGATGGTAGAGACCGAATTCCTGGAAGCCCGGCGAATCGATCAGCGCGCCGCCGCCCTCCAATGGGTAGAGGCGCGTGAACGTCGTCGTGTGACGGCCGCTGTTGAGCGCGGCCGAAATCTCGCGCGTGGCGGCTTCGGCATCGGGAACGAGCAGGTTCACGAGCGTCGACTTGCCCATCCCGGACTGGCCGAGCAGGATCGTCGAATGCCCGGCGAGGTGCGGCATCAGCTGCGCGCGCGCGTCGTCGGGCGCGCCTTTCACCGACAGCTCGAGCACGTCGTAGCCGAGCGCGCGGTAGGGCGCGAGGCGCTCGCGCGCGACCGGCAGCGCGGCTTCGACGTCGATCTTGTTCAGCACGACGAGCGGCTTCAGCTGGTTCGCCTCGGCGGCGATCAGCGCGCGGCCGAGCAGGTCCTCGCTGAAATAGGGCTCGGTCGCGAGCACGATCAGCAACTGGTCGAGGTTGGCCGCGAACAGTTTCGACTTGAACTGGTCGGAGCGGTACAGCAGGTTGCGCCGTTCACCGATCTCGACGATCACGCCCTGGTCGGCCGATGCGAGCTCGTACACGACGCGGTCGCCGACCGCGATGTCGCTCTTCTTGCCGCGCGGGAAGCACTGCAGCATCGGGCCGCCGTCGTCGGGCGCGACGATGTAGTGGCGCCCGTGCGCCGCGATCACGCGGCCTTCGACCCGTTGCGCGTTCGACGCGCGCGGGGTCGGCTTGCGGGAAGTCGGGCGGCTCATGCGTGTTGCAGCAGGCGGTCGATCCGCTGCGACGCAGGCGGATGCGAGTAGTAGAAGGCCGTGTAGACGGGGTCGGGCGTCAGCGTCGACGCGTTGTCCTCATAGAGCTTCACGAGTGCGCTGACGAGGTCCTGCGCGTCGGTCTGGCTGGCCGCGAAAGCATCGGCCTCGAATTCGTGCTTGCGCGACGTGAGGCTGCCGAACGGCGTCGCGAAGAACAGGAACACGGGAATCGCGAGGAAGAACAGCACGAGCGCGGCGCCCGCGTTGCTGGTGTCGAGCGACGGCGTGACGCCGAGCCCCGTATAGAACCACGTGCGTTGCGCAAGCCAGCCGAGCAGCGCGAGCAGCACGAGGCTCAGCACGAACGACACGAGCATCCGCTTCATCACGTGGCGACGCTTGAAATGGCCGAGTTCGTGTGCGAGCACGGCCTCGATTTCCTGGCCGGACAGGCGCGCGAGCAGCGTGTCGAAGAACACGATCCGCTTCGACGCGCCGAAGCCCGTGAAGTACGCGTTGCCGTGCGCGGAGCGGCGGCTGCCGTCCATCACGAACAGCCCCTTGGCCGCAAAGCCGCAGCGCTTCATCAGCGACTCGATGCGTGTGCGGAGCGCGTCGTCCTTCAGCGGCTCGAACTTGTTGAAGATCGGTGCGATGAAGGTCGGGTAGATCAGCAGCACGAGCATCTGGAATGCGACCCAGACGATCCAGGTCCACAGCCACCACAGGCTGCCGGCCTGGTTCATCAGCCACAGCACGACGAACAGCAGCGGCAGGCCGAGCGCGGCGCCGAGCAGCGAGTTTTTCAGCATGTCGGTGAAGAACAGCCGCTTCGTCATCCGGTTGAAGCCGAAGCGCTGTTCGATCCCGAACTGGCGGTAATACTCGAACGGGACGTCGATGACGCCCGTGATCGCGAGCACCGCAGCGACGAGCGCGACCTGCTGCCCGTAGCCGCGGCCGAGCCAGCCGGTGAGCAGCGTGTCGAGCGCGCCGACGCCGCCGAGCAGCGTGAGACCGATCAGCACGGCCGCGCTGACGACGATCTCGAGCATCGTCAGCCGGGTGCGCTCGACCGTGTAATCGGCCGCGCGCTGGTGGGCGGTCAGCGGGATGGTTGCGCTGAACTGCGCGGGCACGCCATTGCGGTGCGCCGCGACGAAGCGGATCTGCCGCGACGCGAGCCACAGCTTGGTGACGACCATTGCGAGCACGGCGAGCGCGAACAGCAGGGTGAACGAAAAGGGTGACATCGAAGGGGCCAAAGGGTTCTATGCGAGAATTATATGTTCTTGCGGACCGGGCCCGCTGTTGCGATGCCGGCCGCCCGGGCGGCGCCGCGCGCCGTCCGCCATTTTCCAGGATGACTCATGACCGATACCGCCGCTTCCACCAGCCAGCCCGCGCTCGTGCGCAACGAGTTGAATCTCGTCTGGCTCGACATGGAGATGACGGGCCTCGACCCGGATAACGACCGCATCATCGAGATCGCGGTCGTCGTGACCAATTCCACGCTCGACATCGCCGTCGAAGGCCCCGTGTTCGCGATCCACCAGAGCGACGAAACGCTCGCGAAGATGGACGACTGGAACAAGTCGACGCACGGCCGCTCGGGCCTGATCGATCGCGTGCGCGCGTCGACCGTGACCGAGGCGGAAGCCGCCGCGCAGTTGCAGGCATTCCTCGCGCAGTACGTATCGCCCGGCAAGTCGCCGATGTGCGGCAACTCGATCTGCCAGGACCGCCGCTTCATGGCGCGCTGGATGCCCGAATTCGAGCGGTTCTTCCACTACCGCAACCTCGACGTCAGCACGCTCAAGGAGCTGTGCCGCCGCTGGCAGCCCGCGATCTACAAGGGCTTCCAGAAGCGTGCGATGCACACGGCGCTCGCGGACATCCACGAGTCGATCGACGAGCTGAAGTACTACCGCGAGCATTTCCTGATTCCGGCCGCGTCGGCTTCGGCAGGCGAGTCCGCGCCGGCCGCCTGAGCGGTCCCGCGCTCAGCGCGGTGCGCGTTGAGCGCTTTTCGGCCGGAACGCCGCGACCACCGCGGTGTCGGTCTCGATGTACGGACCGCCGATCAGGTCGATGCAGTAGGGCACCGCGGCGAAGATGCCGGGCACGGTCGACTTGCCGTCGGCATCGCGCAGCCCTTCGAGCGTTTCCCGGATCGATTTCGGCTGGCCGGGCAGGTTGATGATCAGCGCCGCATGGTCGGCCGTCTCGCGGATCACCGCGACCTGCCGCGACAGGATCGCGGTCGGCACGAAATTCAGGCTGATCTGCCGCATCTGTTCGCCGAATCCCGGCATTTCCTTCGTCGCCACCGCCAGCGTGGCCTCGGGCGTCACGTCGCGGCGCGCGGGGCCCGTGCCGCCCGTCGTCAGCACGAGGTCGCACCCGGCGACATCGACGAGCTCGGCGAGCGTGGCGGAGATCGTGGGCGCATCGTCCTGGATCAGGCGCGTTTCGGCGCGCCACGGCGACGCCAGCGCGCCGGCGAGCCACTCCTGCAGTGCGGGAATGCCTTTGTCCTCGTAGACACCCGTGCTCGCGCGGTCGCTGATCGACACGAGGCCGACGACGAGCTCGTCCGGGTGGTTACGCTTCGTCGTCGTCATGGTCGTCTCCGGCGTCGTCCGCCGCTTCGTCGTCCGCATTGGACGTGCCGCCAGCGGTCTTGATCCACTGGAACAGCTCACGGAAATAGCGCGGCGGCTTGCCTTGCTGCGCTTCCTTGCGTGCGTTGCGGATCAGCGTGCGGCCTTCCTGGATATCGGCTTCCGGGTGCTGGCGCAGGAATTCGGTCAGCGCGTCGTCGCTCGCGAGCAACTGTTCGCGCGTGCGTTCGATCCAGTGCAGGCGGGCCGTCGCGGCCTTGTTCACGCCGCGTTGCGCGTCGAGCGCGGTGCGCAGCGCGGCCGTCTCGTCGTCGGTCAGCGAGCGCATCACGCGGCCGACGTACTGGAGCTGGCGGCGCTTGCCTTCGTGATCGGTGATCCGGCGCGCTTCGCGAACGGCGTCCGCGAGGCTTTCGGGCATCGGCATGCGTTTCAGCGCGTCTTTCGGCAGATCGACAAGGGCCTGGCCGAGCACCTGCAGCTCGTGCATTTCGCGCTTCAACTGGGATTTGCTGGGACGATCGTAGCCATTGTCGTCGTCTTCGACGGCATGCTCGATCGGCTGGATTCGGGTTTTGCGTGTCATGGACGGCATTGTATCGCGCCGCGGACACCCCAAGCTTGTCGGTGTCCGGCCCCGGACCTTGCTATGATCGCGGGATACGCAACATTTTGAACATGCGGGCGCCCGCCCGCCACCGGATATCACGACGATGGCAGCCAATCTCGACGTACAAGCGCGCTATTTCCCGCACACGCAGGACCAGCTCAAAGAAATCGCCTCGGACATCCTTCGCCATGCGAAGGCGCTCGGCGCGACGGACGCCGCGACCGAAATCTCCGAGGGCGACGGCCTGTCGGTGTCGGTGCGCCGCGGCGAAGTCGAAACGATCGAGCACAACCGCGACAAGATGGTCGGCGTGACCGTGTTCATCGGCAAGAAGCGCGGCAATGCGAGCACGTCGGATTTTTCGCCGGGCGCGATCAAGGATACCGTCGCCGCCGCTTACAACATCGCGCGCTTCACGGCCGAAGATGAAGCGGCCGGTCTCGCCGAGGCCGAGCTGCTCGAAACCGACCCGCGCGACCTCGATCTGTACCACCCGTGGGCGCTGACGGCCGACGAGGCCGTCGAGCTCGCCCGCCGCGCGGAAGATGCCGCATTCGCGGTCAGCCCGCAGATCCGCAATTCGGAAGGCGCGAGCGTGTCGGCCCAGCATTCGCAGTTCGTGCTCGCGACGTCGCGCGGCTTCCTGTCCGGCTACCCGTATTCGCGCCACTACATCGCCTGCGCGCCGATCGCGGGCAGCGGCCGTCATATGCAGCGCGACGACTGGTATTCGTCGAAGCGCAGCGCGATCGATCTCGCGGCGCCCGAAGCCGTGGGCCGTTACGCGGCCGAGCGTGCGCTTGCGCGAATGGGCGCGCGCCGTCTCGACACCCGCAAGGTGCCCGTGCTGTTCGAAGCACCGCTCGCGGCCGGCCTGCTCGGCGCGTTCGTGCAGGCGGTGAGCGGCGGCGCGCTGTACCGCAAGACGTCGTTCCTCGTCGACAGCCTCGGCAAGCCGGTGTTCGCACCGCACATCCAGGTCGTCGAGGATCCGCATGTGCCGCGCGCGATGGGCAGCGCACCGTTCGACGAGGAAGGCGTGCGCACGCGTGCGCGCAGCGTCGTCAAGGACGGTGTCGTCGAAGGCTACTTCCTGTCGACCTACTCGGCGCGAAAGCTCGGCACGCAGACCACCGGCAACGCGGGTGGCTCGCACAACCTCGCGCTGCGCAGCTCGAACACGCAGGCGGGCGACGATTTCGACGCGATGCTGAAGAAGCTCGGCACCGGCTTGTTGCTGACCGAGCTGATGGGGCAGGGCGTGAACTACGTGACGGGCGACTATTCGCGCGGCGCGGCGGGCTTCTGGGTCGAGAACGGCGTGATCCAGTATCCGGTCGAGGAAATCACGGTTGCGAGCACGCTGCAGGAAATGTTCCGCCATATCGTCGCGATCGGCGCCGATTCGATCGTGCGCGGCACGAAGGAAACGGGCTCGGTGCTGATCGAGCAGATGACGATCGCCGGGCAGTAAGCGGCGCGCGGCGTCGGCCGTCATCAAACGAAAAAGCCCGACCGGCGTGAGCCGGTCGGGCTTTTTTCATTGCGCGCGACGCGTCAGCCGCGCTTGCGCGCGTAGACGACGAACGCATAGCCGAACGTGTTCGGCGCGGCCGCCTGGTGCGCATCGCGCGACACTTCCTGCCAGTGCGCGGCGTCGGGCGCCGGGAACGATGCGTCACCGTCGAAGTCTGCATCGATCTCGGTGACGACCAGCTTGTCGGCGAGGGCGAGGCCTTCCGTGTAGAGTTGCGCGCCGCCGATCAGGAACGCTTCGGGCACCCCGTCGCGCGCGGCGAGCGCGAGCGCGTCGGCGAGCGACGTGACCGTGTCGCAGCCGTCGAAGCGGCGCGTCGCGTCGCGCGTGACGACGATATTGCGGCGGCCCGGCAGCGGCCGGCCGATCGACTCGTGGGTCTTGCGGCCCATCACGATCGGTGCGCCCATCGTCGTGCGCTTGAAGAAGGCGAGATCCTCGGGAAGTTTCCAGGGCAACTGGTTGTCGCGGCCGATGATGCCGTTGCGGGCACGCGCGACGATCAGGGTCAACGTCGTCATGAAGGTCGGGGAGAGGAAAACCGGAATGGCGCCGATTCTACCGGAACGGCGGCGGGTGCCGGTTCCGGAGGCGCGCATCCGTCTTTCTGCGCTGCGCGCCGCGACGCTCGAAGCAATGCGTCGCGGCGATGGAATGAATAAAAAGAGTGCCCGCCGGGGGACGGAGCACAAAACCGTTTCGTGTTGCGAGATCGATGATGCGGGCTCTGACCGATCTGGTCAGGTCTGCTCAAATCAATATGTCATCCTTATCAAATGGGGCGGTCGATGCATCACTGACGCGTCGTGCCTTGCGTGGTGCCTTCCATCGCGTGCTGCACGTCGCCCGGCTGCGGTACCGGGAGCGGCATCGGTAACAGGGGCGGCGGCGGGATCTCGTCCCACAGCGTCACGAAAGTCCTGCCGGCCGGCAGCGGTTGCGGTGACGACACGGTCACGATGCCGAACCCGTTGACGTGCTGCATGTCCGGCGCGTTTGCCGCAAGCAGCATGACGCGATCCGGATTCGTGCTTTCGTCTGCGCGGACGGGCGTGGGCGGGCCGGCGGCCGCGACCGCAATGGCCATCGGCACGAAAGAAAGTAAAAGATGTTTTCGCATGGTCGCTGTCTCCGACGGTTTTCATATTCAGCGAAATGCATGCCATCGCGCCGGGACCATTGTCGAGACTGCGATTCGTGCGCAAGCGTTGCGAATTGTGTCGAAAAACGGCTGAAAATGTTTCAGGCCTGAAACGAGGGGGCTCGGGAATACTGCGGATTCAATCGATACGCTTCAAGGACGAAAATCGCCGCATGTGTTGATGACAGAGCGTATCGCTGCGCGGGGGCTATGTGCAGACGATTGACATGCATCGACCTCCTGAGCGATTCGGCCGCATCGCCCACCGCGCTGAAATCGGATTGTCGTATTCAGTGCCTATAACCAAGCTGTCTGGATCACAAAATAACTGGACGCGAGATAAGCGCCATCATGCGAGGCTTTGTCGTCGCCGCGCATCGGCATGGCGAATCGAGCCACCTTTGGCTGACCCGATTCGATCCTTTTCGCACGTGACGTGGCGTGCACGGCAATCGTTAGACGGTTGATGAACGGGGTGAGCATATGGGAGCCGATCAGCGGCACGTGATCTACTATTCGCGCGAACCGAACGACGCGTTGCGCGGCTATTTCGACGAATGCGGTTGGCGTGTCGATCTCGCGGAGACCGTGCGAGACGTACGGCGCGTCGTGCAGCATGGTGTCGCAACGGCCGGGCTGCTCGATTTTTCGCCGGGCTTCAAACCCTCGGACCTGCGCGAACTCGAATCCTGTCTGAGCATTCAGCACATCGGCTGGATCGCGGCGACGCGCCGCGGCCAGTTGCAGGACGCCACGCTGCGTCATCTCATTCGCGACTACTGTTTCGACTACGTGACGATGCCGTACGAGACGTCGCGGATCGTCGAGACCGTCGGTCATGCGCACGGCATGGTCGCGCTGACCGAACCCGTTGCGCCGCCCGTCGGCACGGGACGCAGCGAAGGCGAAATGGTGGGGACCTGCGATGCGATGCTCGGGCTCTTCAGGACGATTCGCCGCGTCGCGGCCACCGACGCGCCGGTGTTCATCTCGGGCGAATCGGGTACGGGCAAGGAGCTGACGGCGGTCGCGATTCACGAGCGGTCGTCGCGCGCGCAGGCGTCGTTCATCGCGATCAATTGCGGTGCGATTCCGTCGACGCTGCTGCAGGCCGAGTTGTTCGGCTATGAGCGCGGCGCGTTCACCGGCGCGAACCAGCGCAAGATCGGCCGGGTCGAGGCCGCCAACGGCGGCACGCTGTTTCTCGACGAGATCGGCGACCTGCCGCTCGAAAGCCAGGCCAGCCTGCTGCGCTTCCTGCAGGAAGGCAAGATCGAGCGGTTGGGGGCCCACGTGTCGGTGCCTGTCGATGTGCGCGTGATCTGCGCGACGCACGTGGACATGGAAGCGGCGCTGCGCGAAGGGCGGTTCCGCGAGGATCTGTACCATCGCCTGTGCGTGCTGAAGATCGAAGAGCCGCCATTGCGTGCGCGCGGCAAGGACATCGAGGTGCTCGCGCGGCACATGCTCGAGCGTTTCAAGGGCGACGCGCATCGTCGCCTGCGCGGCTTTTCCCCTGACGCGGTCGCGTCGCTGTACGGCTATTCATGGCCGGGCAACGTGCGCGAGCTGATCAATCGCGTGCGCCGCGCGATCGTCATGTCGGAGGGCCGGATGATCACCGCGGCCGATCTCGAGCTGAACGACTTCGCGACGCTCGCGCCCGTGTCGCTGCTGGAGGCGCGTGAGGCGGCCGAGCGGCAGGCGATCGAGCAGGCGCTGTTGCGTCATCGGGGCCGTTTCGCGGATGCGGCGCGCGAACTCGGTGTGTCGCGCGTCACGCTCTACCGGCTGATGTGCGCGCACGGCATGCGCGATCGCGGCGACACGCTGGCAGGGTTTTCGGCGCCGTTGCCGGAGCTTCCTCACCACGCTTGCTAAAATTGGCGGGTACGGCCGCCCTCGCGGCCGAAGGAACCCGCATGAAACAGTATCTCGATCTCGTTCGTACTATTCTCGATACCGGCACCTGGCAGGAGAACCGCACGGGGATCCGCACCATCAGCATGCCGGGCGCGATGCTGCGTTTCGACCTGCAGCAAGGCTTCCCGGCCGTGACGACCAAGAAGCTGGCGTTCAAGTCCGCGATCGGCGAACTGGTCGGCTTCCTGCGCGCGTCGCGCAGCGCGGCCGATTTCCGCGCGCTTGGCTGCAAGGTGTGGGACGCGAACGCGAACGAGAACGCGCAGTGGCTCGCGAACCCGTATCGCCAGGGCGTCGACGATCTTGGCGACGTGTACGGCGTGCAATGGCGCCAGTGGCCGGGCTACAAGGTGCTCGACGCGGGCGCCGACGCGCAGATCGCCGATGCGACGCGCCGCGGCTTCCGGATCGTCACGCGTTTCGACGAAGACGGCGCGCCGAAGGTGCTGCTGTACAAGGCGATCGACCAGCTGCGCCAGTGCCTGGACACGATCATGGAGAACCCGTCCGACCGGCGCATCCTGTTTCACGCGTGGAATCCGGCCGTGCTCGACGAGATCGCGCTGCCCGCGTGCCATCTGCTGTACCAGTTCCTGCCGAATGCGACGACGCGCGAGATCTCGCTGTGCCTGTACATCCGCAGCAACGACGTCGGCCTCGGTACGCCGTTCAACCTGACGGAAGGGGCCGCGCTGCTGTCGCTCGTCGGCCGGCTGACGGGCTACACGCCGCGCTGGTTCACGTACTTCATCGGCGACGCGCACATCTACGAGAACCAGCTCGACATGCTGCAGCGCCAGCTCACCCGCGAGCCTTACGACAGCCCGCGGCTCGAGATCGCTGAGCGTGTGCCGGAATACGCGAAGACGGGCGTCTACGCGCCCGAGTGGCTGGAGCAGATCGAGCCGTCCGATTTCTCGCTCGTCGGCTATCGACACCATGAGCCGCTGACCGCGCCGATGGCGGTCTGATCGCGCGCCCCGGACCGTGCGGATGCATCGATCCGCGCCCGACAGAAACAAGGCCCGACCGGCTGATGCCGGTCGGGCCTTTTTGTTTCACGTTTGCGGCACTTACTGGCGATGCCGCTCTTCGTGACCGCCTTGCGGCGGCGGGTTGCTCGGGCGCGGCGCCTCGACGTGCGGGGCCGGTTGCGGCCGCGGTTCCATGCGCGGTGCGGGCATCGACGGGCGCGGTTCCATGCGTGGTGCCGGTTGCGGCCGCGGCTCCATACGCGGCGCGGGTTGCGGCCGTGGATCCATGCGTGGCGCCTGCGGTTGCGGGCGCGGCATGTCATGCACGGCGGGGGCTGGCGGACGGTACTCGTTCACGCGTGGCGGGGCGATTTCGCGGTGCGGCGCCGGTTGCGCGAATTCGGGGCGCGGTTGCGGCGCGGGCGCCGCGCGTTCCGGTTGCGGTTGCCCATGCTGGGCCGGCGTCTGGAAATCAGGGCGCGGACGCGGCTGCGGAATCTGCGCCGTATTGTCGAGCCGCGGTTGCGGCAGTGCGCGCGGCGCTTCGTTTCGGCCGCCGGGCTGCGCGCCCTGCGGCGTCGGCACGCCCTCCGGATGCGGGACCGCAGCGCTGCGCACGGGCGGCAGCGCATTCTGTCCCGCCGCATGCAGCGCGGTGGGCGGAGCGGGGCGCTGACGCTCCATCGGCGTGTGCGGCTGCATCCAGGCGGGCGACGGCGCCTCGGCTGCGTGCGCATTGCCGATGCCCGACGGACCGTTGTTCGCCACCGGTGGATGCGGGACGCCGTTGCCCGGCTCGAAGGCCTGATGCGGCATCGGGTTGCCGGGTGCCTGCGGCATGCCGCCGTTGGCGAAACGCGGTGCGTTGGGGGTTTCGCCGTTCGCCGGCCGCGCGGCATTCGGTATGCCCGGCACCGGTGCTCCCTGCATCGGAGCCCCCGTCCGCCCGGCCTGCGCGGCGGCCGGCTGGCTTTCGCGAGACGCGCGAGCCGGCTGCACGACCGGTCCGTGCGGATTCACGAGCTGCACGTTGTGCATCGCCCATGCGCCGTCGCCCGGCTTGCCCGGTACGCGGACCGGACGCGCCGTATAGTCGGCCGGCACGTTCGTCTTCACGACAGGCGCACCGGCGCCTGGCACGCGCCCGCCTTGCTGCGCGAGGTGGGCCGCGGCCTGGTCGCGATACGCGGCTGGCACGGCAGGATTGCGCGTCGCGACGTACGGGTGCTGCGCGATCGCCGCCGGCGGACGGTAGCTCGCATTGCGCAGCCCGCCGGTGAAGCTCTGGCGCACCGGCGCAATGCCGGGCGTACCTGGCGTAACGTGCGCATTGCGCCATTGCTGCGGATCGACGTGCTGCGAGAAGTGCGCGACCGGCTGGCCGTGCACGAACGCAGACGCCGGTACGGCCGTGATCGCGTGCGGCGCGCGGAAGTTCACGTACGTCTTGTTGATGTTGGTGATATTGGTGATGTTCGTCACGTTCACGGTCTTGTTCACGTTGACGTTGACGTTGTTCACCACGATGTTGCGGTTCACGCGGTCGTAGTAGTGCGGGCTCCAGCCGCCCCAGCCCGGGTGCCACGGTTCGCCCGGGCCGAGCGCGAACCACGCGCAGCCGGCTGCGGCGACGCCGCCCACCGTGAGCGCGACGCTCCAGTCGGGGCCGCCGCCGCCGCCCACGAACGCGACGAGTGCCGGCGCATAGACCGGCGGCTGGCTGACGACCAGCGGGCCCGGTACCCAGGCCCAGCTATCGTCCACGTATGCCCAGCGGCCGTAGTGATACGGCGCGAAGCCCCACGGCGCGTCGTCGACCCAGGTCCAGCCCCACGGCGCCTGCCAGATCCAGTGGCCGTCGTGATACGGCGCCCAGTCGGCCGGCGTGTCGTTCGGCACCCATACCTGGCCGTAGTTCGGGGTTTCGCGCCACGTGCCGTTCGCGTCGAGATCCTGGTAGCCGGGAATGTCGCGGGACACATAGCGGGCCGACACCGAGCGCTCCTCGGCCGCATCGCGGCTGGCGGCCCACTGGTCGAGCGGATCGGGGCCCGGGGCGGCGGATTGCTGCGCGACCTGCAGGTCGGTGCCCGTGAACACGACCTGCTGCCCCGGTGACAGCGGGTACTGGCCGTTGCTGCCGTAGGCGGTCGCACTGCCGCTGCGCAACGTGACCGTCGTGCTCGTGCCGTTCGGTGCGACGTCGACGCGATAGTCGCCGGGGCCCGTGATGCCGAGCGCGAGGTTCGGCGTGTCGATTTCGTACGTTCCACCGGCCGGCAGATCGCGCACGTGCGTCGATACGGTGCCGAGCCCCACTTTCAGCTGGGTCGTCGAGTCGTCGAGGTTCAGCACCGACAGGCTCGTCGACTCGCCGAGCCGCACCGCGGTCGAGCCGATGTGCAGTTCCGAGCGCGCACCGGCATCGTTCCAGAGCTGGTCGCCGGTCGTCAGCGGCCGGTTCACGGCGGCATACGACCATGTATCGGTGCCGGCCGGTTCGGTCGTCACGGCGCCCGACAGGTAATTGAGCCGCGCGACACGGCTGGGCGGATCGCCGCCCGGTTGCCGTGCCGCAGCCGAATAGGGCGGGGCGTCGGCCGATTGCGCGAATGCGGGGGGCAGTGCCGCAAGCGCAACGAACGCGAGCAGCGTGCAGCGGGCGGTTCGCTTGAGCGTGAACAGGGTGGCCATGGTGAGCGTCTTCGTCATTATCGCGGCGCGTCGATTCGTGCCGTTGAGTTCACAATATCCGCTCGGCCTGTTTCAATGCTCGGTGTTTTGTAAGTTGAATGGCACGCGATGTAACAAAACCTGACGACCGCGCGTCGTTGTCGTGCAGACGCAATGCAGGCGTCAAGCGGACGTAAGCCAGCCGTCGAAAAGCTGCTGTCCGGGCACGGTGACGCGCAGCACGCGCGGTCGTGCGGCGCGCTCGATCCAGCCGTGCGCGCAGAAGCTCTCGAGCAGCGCCGCACCGAGTGCGCCGCCGAGATGCGAGCGACGCTCGCTCCAGTCGAGGCAGCCGCACGCGAAGCGGCGCCGGCGCGTGCGCTGCTGCGCGACGTCGATGCCCCATTGTGCAAGCGCCTGGGTGCCGAGTTCGGTGGCCTCGATCGCATCGCCGTCGGCAAGCAGCCAGCCGCGCGCGGTGAGCCCGTCGAAGATGCGCACCGCGAGTTCACCGGCCATGTGGTCGTAGCAGGTGCGCGCATAGCGCAGTTCGGCCGGGACCGTGCGGGACGGCGACGGAACCGGGCGATGCGGCGCGGCCGCACGGGCGACGTTCGCGAGCGCCTCGAGCGAGGCCGCGATATCGGCCGATGCGATCCGGTAGTAGCGGTGCCGGCCGCGGACGTCGAGCGCGAGCAGGCCGCCTTCGGTCAAGCGCGCGAGGTGGGCGCTTGCGGCGGACGGCGACAGTCCCGCGATCATCGTCAGTTCGCCCGCCGGTCGTGCGCTGCCGTCCATCAGCACCCACAACATCGCGGCGCGCCCGGGGTCGGCGATCAGCGAGCCGATGCGGCTCAGGCCCGGAAAGTGGTGGTCGTCTTGGTCGGTCATCGTCGTGTCTCGTCAGGCGGGATGATCTTCAGTGTAGTGGGCGCGCGCATTCGATGTTTCGCTGTTGGCTGAAATGTCGGATGCGGCGGCGCTGGCGTCGTCGAGGCGGCGAGCCGGGCTGCGGCCGCTTGCGGCGCGCGCGTAGAATGGCCGAAAGCGGCGGCAGCGGGCTGCCGCATGTGACACGACGCAACGATGAAGACGATTTTCTGTTTGCTGGCGGCCGCGCTCGTCTGTGCGGCCTGTGCGCAGGGCGGTGGCGCGACCGGCGAGCGCGGCGGCAGCATCGAGATGTACGGCACGATCGATCAGGGCATCACGGTGCGCCGCTGACCGGTGCCGGTGGCGTATGCGCCGGGCACAGCCCCGGCAGCCACGCCACGCGGGGCGCTCCGCGACGCGTTGCCGCAGCGCAACGTATAATGGCCCGATTACAGCGCCCCTGCCGCCTGGAGCCAACAAGATGTCCCAACCGTCCCCCGTACCGGCCGCCCTCGACCGCACCGAAACCGTCTTCCGCTTCCTCGCCGAGCCGTCGTCCGTGAACTTCGGCGGCAAGGTGCATGGCGGCGCGCTGATGAAGTGGATCGACGAGGTCGCGTATGCGTGCGCGGCCGTCTGGTCGAGCCGCTATTGCGTGACGGTCAGCGTCGGCAACATCCGTTTCCAGCGTCCGATCATGGTCGGCAATCTGGTCGAGCTGAAGGCGCGCGTCGTTGCGACGGGCCGTACCAGCATGCATATCCATGTGTCCGTGCATGCCGGCGATCCGAAGGGCGGCATGCTGCGCCAGACGACCGATTGCCTGGTCGTGTTCGTCGCGGTCGACGAGAACGGCAACCCGGTGCCGGTGCCGCCGTTCGTGCCCGAGACCGACGAGCAGAAGGTGCTCGCGAAATATGCGGCCGACGTGCGGGCCGCGCTCGACAAGATCGTCGAGATGAAGCCGGAGGAAGTCGCGAAGGGCGCGGTCTGACCGCTGCGGGCGCCGCGCATCGCGCCGCGCCCGTCGTTCTGCCTCTTCCTGCCGTTACTGCGACCCGATCATCTGCTCGGGACGTACCCACGCATCGAATTCCGCCTCGGTCAGGTAGCCGAGCGCGAGCGCGGCCGCCTTCAGCGTCGTGCCTTCCTTGTGCGCCTTCTTGGCGATCTGCGCGGACTTGTCGTAGCCGATGTGCGGATTGAGCGCCGTCACGAGCATCAGCGATTCGTTCAGCAGCAGGTCGATCCGCGAGCGGTTCGGTTCGATGCCCACCGCGCAGTGGTCGTTGAAGCTCTGCGCGCCGTCGGCGAGCAGCCGCACCGACTGCAGCACGTTGTGCGCGATCATCGGCCGGAATACGTTCAGCTCGAAGTTGCCGCTCGCGCCGCCGACGTTCACCGCGACGTCGTTGCCGAACACCTGGCAGCACAGCATCGTCACGGCTTCCGACTGCGTCGGGTTCACCTTGCCCGGCATGATCGAGCTGCCCGGCTCGTTCTCCGGAATCGACAGCTCGCCGAGCCCGCAGCGCGGCCCGCTCGCGAGCCAGCGGACGTCGTTCGCGATCTTCATCAGGCCGGCTGCCACCGTCTTCAGCGCGCCGTGCGCGAACACCAGCGCGTCGGCGGCCGCCATCACCTCGAATTTGCTCGGTGCCGTCACGAACGGCAGTTTCGCGAGCCGGCCGATTTCATCGGCGACGCGCACCGCGAACTCCGGATGCGCGTTCAGCCCCGTGCCGACCGCGGTGCCGCCGAGCGCGAGTTCGTACAGGTGCGGCAACGCCGATTCGACGTGACGGATGCCCTGGTCGAGCTGCGCGACGTAGCCGGAAAACTCCTGGCCGAGCGTGAGCGGCGTTGCGTCCTGAAGGTGCGTGCGGCCGATCTTCACGATGTCTGCAAACGCCTTCGACTTCGCGTCGAGCGTCGTGCGCAGCGTGCGCAGCGCCGGCAGCAGGTGGTTGACGATCGCGTACGCGGCCGCGACATGCATCGCGGTCGGGAACACGTCGTTCGACGACTGGCCGCGGTTCACGTCGTCGTTCGGATGAACCTTGCGCGCTTCGCCGCGCTCGCCGCCCAGCAGTTCGCTCGCGCGATTCGCGATCACCTCGTTGAGGTTCATGTTGGTCTGCGTGCCGGAGCCCGTCTGCCACACGGCGAGCGGGAATTCGCGCGGATGCTTGCCGGCGATGATCTCGTCGGCCGCGTCGATGATCGCGCGCGCCTTGTCGTCGGCCAGCACGCCGAGCGACTGGTTCACGGCCGCCGCGGCGCGCTTGACGATCGCGAGCGCGTGGATCAGCTCGGGCGACTGCTTCTCGGTCGAGATCCGGAAATTCTGCAGCGAGCGCTCGGTCTGTGCACCCCAGAGCCGGTCGGCCGGCACGGCGATCTCGCCGAACGTATCGCGTTCCATCCGAACTGCTTCGTTCATGATCCACTCCTCCAGGAAAGGGGAAAGGCCGCGCATCGTTGCGCGGCATCAGACGTAATCAGACGTATCGTGAGGCAGTCGCGCCGCTCGCGCGGCGTCTTGAGATCTTCAACCGACAAGCATAGCGCCGGCCCGGATTTCGCGTCGTGTCGCGCTCAGTGCGGCGACGTAACGAGCGACGCGCTCTTCAGATGAAAGCGCCACGCCATCAGCACGGCCACGCTGGCGAGCCCGGCCGCGAGGCCCCACCAGAGGCCACGGGCACCGAGGCCCACGTGGAACGCGAACCAGTAGCCGGTCGGAAAACCGATGCCCCAGTAGCCGAGGGTCGCCGCGAGCATCGGGATGCGCGTGTCCTTCAGGCCGCGCAGCGCACCCGATGCGACGGTCTGCGCGCCGTCGACGATCTGGAACACCGCTGCGATGCCGAGCAGCGACGCGGCGAGCGACACCGTGGCCGCGTTGGCCGGATCGCCGAGGTTCAGGTACAGGCCGACGATCGCGTGCGGCGCGACGATCAGCACGATGCCCGACAGCGTCATGAACGCGACACCGAGGCCGAGTGCGACGAAGCCCGCATGGCGCGCGGCGACGGGCGCCCCTGCGCCGACCCAGTAGCCGACCCGCACGTTGGCGGCCTGGCCGATCGCGAGCGGCACCATGAAGGCCACCGATGCGACGTTCAGCGCGATCTGGTGTGCGGCAAGCGCCGTCGCGCCGAGTACGCCGATGGTCAGGCCGGTGGCGAGGAACAGTGTCGATTCGACCCCGTACGTGATCGCGACCGGCCAGCCGATGCCGATCAGTTCGCCCATCATCGGCAGCTTCGGGCGCGCGGCGGTCACGAAGTGACGGAAGCGCTGCCGGCCGTGCAGCAGCCAGATCAGTGCGAGCGCGGTGAGCCAGATCGTGATGGTCGTCGCAACGGCCGAGCCGAGGAAGCCGAGGCGCGGCAGCCCGAACGCGCCGTGGATCAGCCCGTAGTTGAGTACGCCGTTGACGCCGACGCCGCCGATCGACACCCACAGCAGCCGGCGTGCGGCGCCGATCGCGGGCAGGAAGGCGCGCATCAGCCCGACGCCGATCAGGCTGCCGAGCGCGGCGAAGCGCAGGATGCCCGTGTATTCGCCGACGTGATGCGCGAGCAAGGGCGGCTCGTGGAACATCAGCAGGATCGGTTCGGACAGCGACAGCGCGATGATGGCCGGGATCGCGAGCAACACGGACAGCGCGAAGCCGGTCCAGTAGATGTGCGGGACGCGCTCGTCGGCCTTGGCGCCGCGCGCATGCGCGACGCTGACGCTGACCGACGACAGCACGCCTTGCAGCACGGTCACGATGACGAAGAAGAAGTTCGCGCCGAGCCCGCCCGCTGCGAGCGAATCGGGGCCGAGCGAGCCGAGCAGTACCGTGTCGGTGACGCTCATCGCCATCTGCGAGAGCTGCGCGATCGCGAGCGGCGCGGCGAGGCGCGCGGTATCGGCGGCATGACTGGACAGGGACGGCGGCACGGCGGCCGTCCGTGTAAGACCGGAATGCGACATGGAATGGGCGCTCGCGCGGGTGCGGGCCCGCGCTATATGTATTTATTTTGAGAGACAGCTAGCTTACGGCTTAATTCGAACTGTGTCGAACGCGCGCACCGATGGCCATGTCGCAGGCAGGGGAACGCTAGGCTTCGCGCACGGCAATGCGCGTGTCGCCGAGCAGGACGACCTGGCCCGCGCGGATCTTGCAGGTCTTGCGCAGCTCGACCGCGCCGTCGACTTTCACCGCGCCGGACGCGACGATCAGCTTCGCGGTGCCGCCGCTGTCTGCGAGGCCGGTGATCTTGAGAAGGTTGTGCAGCTCGACGTATTCGCCGGTCAGCGTGAAATCCAGATTGGGCATGACGAAGAAGGTGCGCGATGCGCGGGAGGAATCGCCCCGCATCATACGGCACCGCGGGCCGGTGCGCGAGCGCGGTCGGCTGCCGCATGCAGTTGTTAGGGAATGTGAGCCATTCGTCAGCAAATGAAACGGTGGGTAACAGTCTGAGAGATTCGAGAACCGGCCATGCGCGCCGCGGGTCTTTTGTCGTGCCTGCTGCGTGTTGCGGCGGGGGACGCCACGGACCGCATCGCTGCGGTTCGGGCTCACAACTTCCTGAGGAGAATTGCCATGTCCAAGATTCGTACGATGCTGATCGGTGCCGCGTTGACGGCGTTCGCCACTTCGGCCGCATTTGCCCAGACGGGCGCGGCGGCGCAGGGCGCAGCCGGAGCCGGCATGCAGGCACAGACGCCGGCAGCGGGTGTCGGTGCAGGCGTGCAGGGTGGTGCGGGCGCGAACGCGTCGGGCAATGCGGTCGGCGGTGCAACCGATGCGGTCGGCGCAGCAGCCGACGGCGCGAAGGATACGGCGTCGTCGGCCGTCCATTCGGCCAAGAAGCACGCGAAGCATGCCGCGAAGTCGGCCAAGGGCCATGCGGGTTCGGCCAAGGCGAAGACCGGTGAAGCGGCCGAGGGTGGCGCAGCGGTCGGTGCGGAGGGTGGTGCATCGGCCCAAGGCACTACGCAGTAAGCGGTGCCCGATGCCGCGTGACGCTCGTCCCGGACGGCGCGTCGCGACGGCGGCCGTCCGACGGCCCGGTGCGCGTTGCGCGAACCGGGCCGTTTTCATGTGTTGATGTGATGGGGCGCGCCGTTACGGCCGGCGTTGGCTTTGCCCTTGTCCTTGCGCCGGCCGCACGGCCGCCGGGGTGAATACGCTGCGCAGCCACGCGGCGAGCCGGGCGAACACGTCGTACGGTTCCTCGATGAAGATCTCCGGCTTCAGCAGCCGCAGGTATTCCATGATCTGCTGCGCTTCCTGCTTCTGGAACGAGCCATGCGAGAGCCCGAGCCGCAGCAGCCCGCGCAGTTCGCCGAGCTTGTCGCGCGCGGTGCTGCCGACGCTCATCTCGCACGCGAGCTTGGCCTCGTAGACCCGTTGTCGCAGCGATTCCGCGAGCCGCCATGCAGGCGTCTGCATCAGTTCCTCGAGCGTCTGGATGTCTTGCGCCGCCCCCTTGATCTGCGAGGCGAGCGGGTCGACCAGCGACGGGTCGCCCTGCGCTTCGGCGACGATCGCTTTCGCCCAGTCGCGGCACGCCTTCGCGAGTTCGTCGGGGGTCCATTCGGAGCGGAATGCGAAGCCGAAGCCGAATTCGCCGGCCTGCTGCATCAGGATGGCGACGACGTCCGGAAATTCCTTGTCGAGCGTGCGTTTTGCCCACGCGTACTGGCCGCCCTGCAGCATCCGCTGCACCGCGTGCTCGGTCAGCGGCACCATGTTGTCGAGCAGTTTGGCGCGCAGGAAATCCTCGAACGACGGCGTCGCGAACTGCGGGTCGAGTTTCAGCGACACGCGGACGAACGCGTCGTAGTCCTTGCGCAGGGACTCGAGTGTGTCGTCCTTGAGGGAAAGGGTGATCTGGCCCATGAATCGTCTCGATGGCGGCCCGCGCAAGCCGGCGGCCGGCACGGCGCACCGGAGCGGGCGCAGCGTCGACTGACCGGTGCGCGCCGAGGCCGGTGGCGGGTCTTCATTCCCTATATCGGCGTGCCGGACGAAAACTTGAGCGTGCTTGACCGAGCGTGTACTCAGGCGGGCAGCCAGTGGGGCAGCACGACCCCTTGCCAGAGAAAGAACACCGCGAGCCCCGCCGCGATCGTCACGAGCGGGCGGCGGGTGGCTGCCGACACGAGCACGGCGGCCAGCGCGCCGACGAGCTGCGGATTGCGCCAGGTCAGCTCGGCCGTACCGCCGTGCGGCGAGACGGTCATCGGCACGATGATCGCGGTCAGCACGGTGACGGGCACGAAGCCGAGCGCGGTCCGCACGAGCGGCGGGAAGGTCAGCCGTTCGCCGAACAGGAACAGCGTCGAGCGGATTGCGTACGTGATGACGGCCATCCCGAGAATCAACAGCGCGTAGCTCACGATGCGGCCTCCGTGCGCGAGCCGGCGCGCGTGCGTTCGTGCAGCAGCGTGAGCGCGACGCCGATCGCGACGCCGGCGGCAACCGCGCCGAGCAGCCCGAGTTTGTACGGCCAGCCCTGCCAGAAGTATGCCAGCGTGCCGGCCGTCACGGCCGCCGCGAAATAGCGCAGCGTGCCGAGCTGCGGGACGACGATCGCGATGAAGGTCGCCGCCATCGCGAAATCGAGGCCGAGCGACTGCAGACCCGGGAACGCGGCGCCGAAGCCGATGCCCGCGAGCGTCCAGACCTGCCAGTTCAGGTACATCGCGAGCCCCGAGCCGAAGAAGTAGTGGGGGCCGATCGCACCGGGCGGGAAGTGCCGGTAGTGCGCATAGGCGACCGCAAACACCTCGTCGGTCATCAGTGCGCCGAGCGTCGCGCGCCAGCGCAGCGGCAGGTGCGCGACATAGGGCGCGAGCGTCGCGCTGTACAGCAGGTGACGCAGGTTCACGATCAGCGTGGTCGCGAGCACGACGACAAAGCTCGCGCTGCCCGCGATCAGGCCGAGCGCGATGAACTGCGCGGAGCCCGCGAACACGGCGAGCGACATCAGCGCGCCATGCCACGGGGCGAGCGGGCCGCCGCCAACGAGCGTGCCGAAAATCACGCCGAACGGCGCGGCGCCAACCATCATCGGGATCGTGTCGCGTGCGCCGTCGAGCCATTCGTTGAACGGGCGGCGGGCAGGCGATGCGGGTGTCGGGTTCAAAGGGTGCTCCTCCATGAACTGGAGGATAGCGGGCAGGTGACCGGCCGGCTTGTATGTTCTTGCGCTCGCGGGATCGGGCCGGAGCTTGCCTGCTTGCCGGCGCCGCCCGCAATCGCGGTGGCGGGCCGTGCGCCGCCGTGTGTCAGCTCGCCTGCCAGCGCCCGGGCGGCACGCCGAACATGCGTTTGAAATGTCGGGTGAAGTGGCTTTGGTCGACGAAGCCGCTGGCTGCCGCGACATCGGCGACGGGTACGCCCGCGCGCAGCGGCGCCAGCGCGCGCTGCAAGCGCAACTGGTTGCGCCAGGCATGCGGCGGCATGCCGGTCGTGCGGGTGAACAGGCGCGCCGCGTGGAACGGCGACAGGCCGGCCGCGTGCGCGACTTCGTCGAGCGTCACCGTGCACATGAGATCGGCGGCGAGCCGCTCGCGCATCGCGTCGACGCGCGGCTCGTCCGCCGCGAGCGGCGCCGGTCGCGGCAGGGCATCGGCATGGCGCACGATCAGCGTCGACAACGCATCGAGCATCGCCGTCTCGGCAGCGAGCGGATCGTAGATGCGCGGTGCGCCGGTCGCCGGATCATGCGCCGGCTGCCCGTGCGCCTGCAAGGGCAGGGCGCGCTCGCTGCCGGCCTCCATCATCCGGTGCGCCAGCGTGAGCCGGGCTGCAAGATCGGCGTCGCGAATCACGTCCGGCGCAAACCACGGCGCGTCCTGCGGGCGGCCGGCAATCGCACTGGTGAGTTCGCGGATGAATTCGACCGGCATGTAGCTGACGCGATAGCACCAGCCCTCGTCGGCCGCGCGCGAACCCGTATGCACCTCGCCGGGATTGATCACGGGCACGGAGCCGGTTTCGGCGACATAGCCGCTGCCGCGATAGGTGAAGCGTTCCGCGCCTTCGAGAATCACGGGGATCGTGTACGCGTCGTGCCAGTGCGGTGCGAACGTGTGGTCGCGATAGGTGGCCGTGACGAGATCCGCATCCGGCAGCAGCGGCGTGCGCCAGTAGCGTGCTGAGTCGGGAAGGCGGGTGGCGGACATGATCGGGCGCGGAAGCGGTCGAATCGACAGTGTATCGCTCGCGCGCCCGGCAGGCGTGCGCTTTACTTGACCGGAATCGTCGTGCCGGCCGGCATCGGCACCGCGGTGACGGCGTTCTTCGGGCTGCCGCTGACGATGCGGTCGCTGTAGGTCAGGTAGACGATCGTGTTGCGCTTGGCATCGACCACGCGCACGACGTGCAGGGTCTTGAAGATGAACGACATGCGCTCGCTGAACACGTCGGTCTGCTGCTTGAGCGGCTCCTTGAAGCTGATCGGGCCGACCTGCCGGCATGCGATCGACGCTTCGCTCGGATCCTCGGCGACGCCGAGCGTGCCCTTGATCCCGCCGGTGCGGGCGCGCGACACGTAGCAGGTCACGCCGTTCACGACCGGATCGTCATACGCCTCGACGACCACGCGATCGGAGCCGGTGACGCGGAAATGGGTGTTGACGCTGCCGACTTCCTCCGCGTGCGCGAGCGGTGCCGCGGCGAACGCGGAAAGCAGGAGGGCGAAGGGGGCTGAGCGGAGGAGGCGATGCTTCATCGACGGAACCGGATGCGAATGCGGGACAGAGACTCTAGCATGCGCACGACCGGGCGATGAAAGGCGGGCCGGAAAAACAAAAGGCCCGTCGAATGACGGGCCTTTCGCTATTTGGCTCCCCGACCTGGGCTCGAACCAGGGACCTACGGATTAACAGTCCGGCGCTCTACCGACTGAGCTATCGGGGAATAAATCGGTACATCTGCATGCGTGTTTGTCTACCAGCAAAAAGCCCGTCCACTTTCAACGGGCCTTTGCGTTTTTGGCTCCCCGACCTGGGCTCGAACCAGGGACCTACGGATTAACAGTCCGGCGCTCTACCGACTGAGCTATCGGGGAACAAACAACAACAGCAGAGAAACGAGATTGTATGGAGTGTTCGCTAACCTGTCAATACTTTTGAGCGACGAGGCACAAAATTTTTTGCAGGGTTGCCGTGCGATCAGCGCTCGAGCAGGTGCAGTTTGTCCTGCACGTCCTTCCACTCGTCCGCGTCGGCCGGTGCCGGCTTGGTCTTCGTGATCGACGGCCAGTCCTTCGCCAGCTCGGCGTTCAGCGCGGTGAACTGCTGCTGGTCGCCCGGAACGTCTTCTTCGGCATAGATCGCATTGGTCGGGCACTCGGCGACGCACACGGCGCAGTCGATGCACTCGTCCGGATCGATGGCGAGAAAGTTGGGACCTTCACGGAAGCAATCCACCGGGCACACATCCACGCAGTCCGTGTATTTGCACTTGATGCAGCCTTCGGTCACAACGTGAGTCATTAAAACGCTCCTGCTTGGCGGTATATATGGGGTGGCGTTTGCGCCAAAACCGGCATTGTAACTGAAGCGCAAAACCCGCATGGCGTGGTCGGCTATCCGGCTTATATCGTTTCGTGATTAGTTTATGGGGGCCCGCCCAGAGGCTCGCCGAAGGGGCACGCCCAGCGGGCCGCATGTACCGTACGCCGGTGCGGCCGGAGCAGGGCGGCAGGCGGTTTCACGATGGTCGGGCCCGCATTCGGGTAACATGGCCGACAGACCGGGCGGCGCGCGGTGCGCCGGGGCCCTGTCTCGATATTGGCGGTGCCGTAATCATGATCATCACTTCGCTGCTCGACACGGATCTCTACAAGTTCACGATGATGCAGGTCGTCCTGCATCACTTCCCCGCTGCAAGCGTCGAATACCGTTTCCGGTGCCGCACGCCCGGCGTCGATCTCGTGCCGTACATCGACGAGATTCGCGACGAGGTGCGCGGCCTGTGCGCGCTGCGTTTTTCCGACGTCGAACTCGACTACCTGCGGCGGATGCGCTTCATCAAGAGCGATTTCGTCGATTTCCTCGCGCTGTTCCACCTGAACGAGAAGTACATCTCGATCACGCCGTCGCCGAAGGGCAACGGCGAGATCGACATCGCGATTACGGGGCCGTGGCTGCACACGATCCTGTTCGAGATCCCGGTGCTCGCGATCGTCAACGAAGTGTATTTCCGCAACACGCAGCGCGAGCCCGACTATCGCGAAGGCCGCGAGCGGCTGTGCGAGAAAATCAAGCTGCTCGGTGCGAAGCCGGAATTCGCCGACTGCAAGATCGCCGACTACGGTACGCGCCGGCGCTTCTCGAAGGTCTGGCATGAGGAAGTCGCGCTCACGCTGCGCGACGGCCTGGGCCCACAGTTCGCGGGCACGAGCAACGTGCTTTACGCGATGAAGCACGGCATCACGCCGCTCGGCACGATGGCGCACGAGTACCTGCAGGCATGCCAGGCGCTCGGCCCGCGGCTGCGCGATTCGCAGATCTACGGCTTCGAGATGTGGGCGAAGGAATACCGCGGCGACCTCGGGATCGCGCTGTCGGACGTTTACGGGATGGATGCGTTCCTGAACGATTTCGACATGTACTTCTGCAAGCTGTTCGACGGCGCGCGCCACGATTCGGGCGATCCGTTCGAATGGGGCGAGCGGATGCTGCGCCATTACGAGTCGAACCGTTGCGACCCGCGTACCAAGGTGCTCGTGTTCTCTGACGCGCTCGACATCCCGAAGGTCATGCAGTTGTACGAACGGTTCCGCGGCCGCTGCAAGCTCGCGTTCGGCGTCGGCACGAACCTCACCAACGATCTCGGCTACGTGCCGCTGCAGATCGTGATCAAGATGGTCCGTTGCAACGGCCAGCCGGTCGCGAAGCTGTCGGATTCGCCGGGCAAGAGCATGTGCGACGACAAGGCGTATCTCGCGTACCTGCGCCAGGTGTTCGGCATCGCGCAGCCGGTCGAGGAAGACGCGTCGAAGTAAGCGTCGGCCGAACGGCCAAAACTGCGTTGGGGCGAGGTCGGCCGGTATAATCCGACGGTATCGCCCGCCAACGTCACGAGGACCGTTCATGGACACTTCCGCTGCCCGTCGCCAGATCCTCGCGCGCATTCGCGCGGCGCAGGGGCGTGCGGCCGAACCCGATGCGGCCGAGCGCGACGGCGTTGCCGACTATCTCGCCCGTCATCCGGAGGGCCCGCGTCCGCCGGCGCCGGCCGATCTCGTCGCCGCATTCGTCGACGAAGCGGCCCGTCTGTCGACGACGGTCGACGAAGTCGCGACGCTTGCCGACGTCCCTGCCGCCGCGGCACGTTACCTTTCCGCTCACGGCCTGCCGACGCAGGCCGTCGCGTGGCGCACGCTGGCCGATTTCGACTGGGCGGGCGCAGGCCTGTCGGTCGAATGCCGCAAGCCGCGCGACGGCGATCTGGTCGGCCTCACCGGCTGCTTTTGCGCGACCGCCGAAACCGGCTCGCTGGTGCTGTTGTCCGGCCCCGACACTTATGCGTCGGCCGGCCTGCTGCCGGAAACTCACATCGCGATCGTTCCCGCGTCGCGGATCGTCGCCGGTCACGAAGACGCGTTTGCGCTGATCCGCTCGGAGCGCGGCGAATTGCCGCGCGCGGTCAATTTCGTGTCGGGCCCGTCGCGCACGGGCGATATCGAGCAGACCATCGTACTGGGCGCGCACGGCCCGTACCGCGTTCACGTGATCGTCGTACGGGGCGCATGACGCGCCCGCCGCATCCACTACCACTCGAACAAGGAAGTTCTGCATGAAACGACATGCCGCCTGGGCGGGCATGGCGTCGGGAATTGCGCTTGGCGCCGTTCCCGCGCTTGCATCGGCCGCAACGCTCGACGGTGCCACGCTGTCTGCTCTCTGGGGCATCCCGTTCGCCGGGATCCTGCTCTCCATCGCACTGTTCCCGCTCGTCGCCCCGGTGTTCTGGCATCACCACTTCGGCAAGATTGCGGCCGGGTGGGCGATCGTGTTCCTGATCCCGTTCGCGTTCGCGTTCGGCGCGGGCACCGCGTTCGGCACGCTCGTGCACGCGCTGCTCGAGGAATACATACCGTTCATCGTGTTGCTCACCGCGCTCTATACGGTCGCGGGCGGCATCTGCGTGAACGGCAACCTGCACGGCACGCCGAAACTGAACACCGCGATCCTCGCGCTCGGCACGCTGCTCGCGAGCGTGATGGGCACGACCGGTGCCGCGATGCTGCTGATCCGGCCGCTGCTGCGCGCAAACGACAACCGCAAGCATGTCGTGCATGTCGTGATCTTCTTCATCTTCCTCGTCGCGAACGCGGGCGGCTCGCTGTCGCCGCTCGGCGATCCACCGCTGTTCCTCGGTTTCCTGAATGGCGTGAGCTTCTTCTGGACGACCACGCACCTCGCGCTGCCGATGCTGTTCATCTGCGCGGTGCTGCTGACGCTGTTCTTCGTGCTCGATACGTACTTCTACCGGAAGGGCGGCGAGGAGCGGCCGGCCGTGCTCGACCCGACGCCCGACAACGACAGGCTGTCGATCGACGGCAAGATCAATTTCGTGCTGCTTGCGGCCGTGATCGGCCTGGTGCTGATGAGCGGCGTGTGGAAGCCGGGCATCACGTTCGACGTGTGGGGCACGCACGTCGCGCTGCAGAACCTCGTGCGCGACGTCGCGCTCGTAGGCGTGACGCTCGCGTCGCTCGCACTGACGCCGCGCTCGGCGCGCGAGGGCAATGCGTTCAACTGGGCACCGATCGAGGAAGTCGCGAAGCTGTTCGCGGGGATCTTCGTGACGATCGCACCGGTGATCGTGATCCTGCGCGCCGGTGCCGACGGTGCGTTCGCGCAGATCGTCCATCTCGTCACGGGGCCGGACGGCAAGCCGATCGACGCGATGTACTTCTGGGCGACGGGCATCCTGTCGTCGTTCCTCGACAACGCGCCGACCTATCTCGTGTTCTTCAACCTCGCGGGCGGCGATGCCCAGTCGCTGATGACGACCGGCGCGTCGACGCTCGCCGCGATTTCCGCGGGCGCGGTGTTCATGGGCGCGAACAGCTATATCGGCAACGCACCCAACTTCATGGTGAAGGCGATCGCCGAATCGCGCGGCGTGAAGATGCCGAGCTTCTTCGCGTATCTCGGCTGGGCGCTGGTCGTGCTGATACCGGTATTCCTGCTGACGTCGTGGCTCTTCTTCACGGCGTAAGCTGACGATTTTCAACCTAGAGCGGGCGGTCCCGGCGGCGCACGGTGCGCTGCGATCCGCCCGCGGCATGCGGAGATGGCGATGCAGAAGATCCTGGTCGCGCGTCCGATCTTTCCGGACGTGATCGAGCGGCTCAAACAGTATTTCTACGTCGACTGGAACAACGGCGACGCACTCGCTCCCGACGTGCTCGCCGCGCGTCTGGCCGACAAGGACGGCGCGCTGACGGCCGGTGACCCGATCGGCGCTGCCGAGCTCGCGGCGGCGCCGCGCCTGCGCGTCGTGGCGAACATGGCGGTCGGCTACAACAATTTCGACATGGCCGCGTTCAACGCGGCGAACGTGCTCGGCACCAACACGCCCGACGTGCTGAACGAGTCGACCGCCGATTTCGGCTGGGCGCTGATGATGGCCGCAGCACGCCGGATCGCCGAATCCGAGCACTGGCTGCGGGCCGGCCACTGGCAGAAGTGGGCGTACGACGGTTTCCTCGGCAGCGACATCTACGGCTCGACGCTCGGCGTCATCGGAATGGGGCGCATCGGCCAGGCGCTCGCGCGCCGCGCGCGCGGCTTCGGGATGCAGGTGATCTATCACAACCGGTCGCGCGTCGCGCCCGAGATCGAGGCCGAGCTGAATGCCGAATACGTGTCGAAGGACGCGCTGCTCGCTCGTGCCGATCACGTCGTACTCGTGCTGCCGTACACGAAGGAGAACCATCACACGATCGGCGCGGCCGAACTCGCGAAGATGAAGCCCACCGCGACGCTGACCAACATCGCGCGCGGCGGGATCGTCGACGATGCGGCGCTGGCCGTCGCGCTGCGCGACGGGACGATCGCCGCGGCCGGCCTCGACGTGTACGAAGGCGAGCCGACGGTCCATCCGGCACTGCTCGAGGTGCCGAACGTCGTGCTGACGCCGCATATCGCGAGCGCGACCGAAAAAACGCGCCGCGCGATGGCGAACCTCGCCGCCGACAACCTGATTGCCGCACTGGGCGAGGGGCCGCGCGCGGGGCAGCCGCCGAATCCGATCAACCCTGACGTGATCGGGAAGCCGCGCGCATGACGATGACGTTGTTGCTTGCGGCGGTCGTCGTGCTGGCCGTCGCGCTTGCCGTGGCGATCGTCGCACTCGTGCGTGGCGGTGGCCACCACGACGATGCGGCGGTACTGGGCGATCAGATCGAGGACGCCGCGCATGCGCAGGCGCGCGCGGTCGAGCGGCTCGAACGCGAATTGCGCGGCGAGATCGTCGAGAACGCGCGCGGCTCGCGCACCGAGCTGGCCGGCAGTTTCGCGCAGCTTCAGCAGACGCTCGCCGCGCAACTGACGAGCGTGGCGACCGTGCAGAACAACCAGATCGAGGGTTTCGCGCAGCAGCTCGGCAAGCTGGTCGCCGGCAATGCGCAGCAGTTCGACGCGATGCGCGAGAGCGTGCAGCGCCAGGCGCAGCAGGCGCGCGAGGAGCAGACAGGGGCGCTCAGGCTGTTCGGCGACACGTTGAACCGGCAGCTCACGCAACTGACCGAGGCGAACGACCGCCGGATCGGCGAGGTGCGCGCGACGCTCGAACAGCGGCTGAAGGAAATCGAGACGAACAACGCGGCGAAGCTCGAGGAGATGCGCCGCACCGTCGACGAGAAGCTGCACGCGACGCTCGAGCAGCGGCTCGGCGAATCGTTCAAGCTCGTGTCGGACCGGCTCGAGCAGGTGCATCGCGGGCTGGGCGAGATGCAGACGCTCGCGGCGGGCGTCGGCGATTTGAAGAAAGTGCTGACCAACGTGAAGACACGCGGCACCTGGGGCGAAGTGCAGCTCGAGGCGCTGCTCGAACAGATGCTGACGCCCGAGCAGTACGCGAAGAACGTCGCGACGGTGCCGAAGAGCAGCGAGCGTGTCGAGTTCGCGATCCGGCTGCCGGGGCGCGATGCCGGCACGCGCGACGCGCCGCCCGTGTGGCTGCCGATCGACGCGAAATTCCCGCGCGAAGACTACGAGCGGTTGATCGATGCGCAGGAGCGCGCCGATGCGGCGGCGGTCGAGGAAGCGGCCCGCGCGCTCGAAGCGCGCGTACGGCAGGAGGCGCGCACGATCGCCGAGAAGTACGTCGCGCCGCCGCACACGACCGATTTCGCGTTGCTGTTCCTGCCGACTGAAGGGCTTTATGCGGAGATCCTGCGTCGCCCGGGGCTGACCGACCTGCTGCAGCGCGACTATCGCGTGACGGTCGCCGGCCCGACGACGCTCACCGCCTTGCTGAACAGCCTGCAGATGGGCTTCCGTACGCTCGCGATCGAACAACGGTCGAGCGAGGTGTGGCAGGTGCTCGGCGCGGTGAAGACGGAGTTCGGCAAGTTCGGCGACGTGCTCGCGCGCACGAAGTCGCAGCTCGAAACGGTCACGCGCTCGATCGAGGCCGCCGAGCAGCGCACGCGCGTGATGAACCGGAAGCTGAAGCAGGTCGAGGCGCTGCCAGGCGACACGGCGGCCGGGCTGCTTGGCGCGGAAGGTGTCGACGGTGCGGACGCGGACGACGCATGACGTACACGGCCGACATCGGCCTGAAAGCAAAAACGGGCGCCGCGGCGCCCGTTTTCTTTTGCAGCGCTTGCTGGCATGGCCGGCGAGCGGTCAATGCCCGGCGAGCGTATCCAGCGCGTCGCCCGTGATACGCACGATGCGCCAGTCGGGCAGCACGGTTGCGCCCATCTTTTCGTAGAAATCGATCGCAGGCTGGTTCCAGTCGAGAACCGACCATTCGAAGCGCGCGCACCGGCGTTCGACGGCCAATGCCGCGAGGTGACGCAGCATCGCGGTGCCGAGGCCCGTGCCGCGCTGCGACGGCTGCACGTACAGATCCTCGAGATAGAGGCCGCGACGGCCGAGGAACGTCGAATAATTGTGGAAGAACAGCGCATACGCGACGATCGCGCCGTCGCGTTCGGCCACGCGCGCCTCGGCAGCAGGGTGCGCGCCGAACAGCGCGTCGGCGAGATCGACCTCGGTCGCGACGAACAGGTGCGTGAGCTTCTCGAACTCGGCCAGTTCGCGCATCAGCGCGAGGATCGCGCCGACGTCGCGCGCTTGGGCCGCGCGGATCAGCGGTGTGCCGCTCACGCTTCCTCCGGCGGATCGGACAGCACGATCTCGATGCCGCCGAAGCGCGATGCGACCCAGTTGTACGCGTGGCACGCGATCCACAGCAGCACGAAGCCGAGGATGGCGTTCAGCAGCAGCGCGCTCAGGATCGTGCTCAGTTCGACCATCCCGTAGCGGATGTACGCGACGAGAATGCCGAGCAGCACGATCGGCACGCTGAACGTCAGGTACACGAGGATCAGCGCCTTTGCGGTCTGCCCCGCGGCGATCGACGAAATTTGTTTCTTCATGTGCGGATTGCCCCGTAGAGAGTTACCGATAGTGGAATTCAGATCAGGCCGTCGAGCGGCAGGATGTCGACCGGGGTGCCCGCGTCGACTGCCGCGGTATCGTGGCCCAGGACTATGAAACAGTTGGCGGCCGAGAGGCCGCTCAGCGACGCGGAACTCTGCGAGCCCGCCGGTGCGACGTGCCAGCGGCCGTCGGCGGCGCGTGTCGCGATGCCGCGCAGGTAGTCGGTGCGGCCCGCGCGCGACTTCAGCGCATGCGTGCTGAGTGCCGTATGCATGGCCGGCGGCTGGGCCTGCGCGCCGGCCAGCGTCAGCAGCGCGGGGCGCACGATCGCGTAGAACGTCACAGCTGACGCGACCGGATTGCCGGGCAGCCCGAAAAACAGCGCGCGACCGGCGCCCTCGGCCGCGCGTGCGAGCGTGCCGCACGCGAGCGGCCGGCCGGGACGCAGCGCGAGGCTGGCGAACGTCACGTCGCCGAGCCGTGCCATGACGTCGCGCGTGAAGTCGGCTTCGCCGACCGATACGCCGCCCGACGTGATGACCGCGTCGGCCTGCGCGGCGACGGCGTCGCGCAATGCGGCTTCGAGCGCGACCGGGTCGTCGCGGACGATCCCGAGATCGACCGCGTCGACATGCAGCCTTTCGAGCATCGCGATCAGCATCCCGCGATTGCTGTCGTACAGTGCGCCGGGGCCGAGCGGCTCGCCGGGCTCGCGCAGCTCGTCACCGGTGGAGAACACGGCGACGCGCACGCGCCGGCGCACCGTGACCTGGGTGATACCGAACGACGCGAGCAGGCCGAGATCGGACGGCCGCAGGATGCGGCCCGCGGCGAGCGCGCAGGCGCCGCGCGCGAGATCCTCGCCGGCCTTGCGGCAGTTCGCGCCGCGCGCGATGTCGTGCGCGGCGAAGTGGATCGTGTCGCCGTCGACGCGCACGCGTTCCTGCGGAATCACCGTGTCGCAGCCGGCCGGCATCGGCGCGCCCGTCATGATGCGCACGCAGGATCCGGCCGCCACGGCGCCGTCGAACGGATGGCCGGCGAGCGCGGTGCCGGCGACCGTCAGCGCGACGTCCGCTTGCGGGCCGGCGCTACCGTCGAACGCATAGCCGTCCATCGCCGAGTTGTCGTACGCGGGGATGTCGAACGGCGCGTTCACGTCGGCCGCGAGCACGCGGTCGAGCGCATCGCGCAGCGTGACCGTGTCGCACGCGTCGACGGGCACCGCGAAGCGGCACGCGAGCGCCTGCGCGTCGGCGAGCGACAGAGGGGCATCGGAATCGGGTGCGGTTCGGGAGATGGGCGAGGATTGCGTGATCATCAGTCGGACTGCGCCGCAAGGCGTATCGGGTTCGTGGCCGGTGGCGCGAGGAGGGCGCCTGGACGCGGGTTTCGCGTGCGGCAGGCGCCGGGCGGGAACCGCATGGGTGCCGTCAGCGGCGGGCCAGCGCGGCGAGTTCCTGCCAGGAGTTGGCATTGTAAAACGCACGCTCGTCGTGAAACTCGACTTCGACCGTCTTGTGGCGTGCGTACCACGCACGCACCTTGCGATCGCCGGCCGCGAGCCGGGCGGCGAGATCGTCGGCCAGCGATGTGCGCAGCAGCGCGAACGTCGGCTGCGGCGAGCGTGCCTGCTGCGCGTCGACGGTTACCGCCATGGCGATGTCGGCCTGCTGCGCATCGAGCGCCGCCTGCAGCCGTGCGACGAGGTCGGCAGGCAGATAGGGCGTATCGCATGGTGAGCACGCGACGAGCGGCGCGCGTGCCGCCCGCATGCCGGCGAGCAGGCCCGCGAGCGGGCCGGGGAAGTCGGGTGTTGCGTCCGCGACGATACGCGCGTCGAACGGCGCACCGAGCTCGGCATAGCGATCGGCATGACGATTCGCGCTGATCAGCGTCTCGTCGACCTGCGGTGAGAGCCGGCGCAGCACGTGCAGCGCGAGCGGCGTGCCGTCGAGCAGCTGCAGGCCCTTGTCGACGCCGTCCATGCGCGTGGCGCGCCCGCCTGCGAGCAGCAGGCCGGCGATCGTGGGAGAGGCGGTGGCGGGCATCGTGAGAAGGCGGGAGGGGCAGCGTGCGTCAGCCGCCGATATACGACATTTCGACCCGCTTGCCCGCGCCGTCGGGCAACGCGTCGGCAGACGCGCTGCCGCGCAGTTGCGAATAGCGGTCGGTGCGCGCCTGCCAGATGCGGGCGATCGCGGTCGCGATCTCGGCGTCGCTCGCGCCGCCGCGCACGAGCGCGCGCAGGTCGTGGCCCGTCGACGCGAACAGGCACAGGTACAGCTTGCCTTCGGTCGACAGCCGCGCGCGCGTGCAGTCACCGCAGAAGGCCTGCGTGACGCTCGAAATCACGCCGATCTCGCCGCTGCCGTCCGCATAGGCCCAGCGCTGCGCGGTTTCCGCCGCCGTGTGCGGCTCGAGCGGCACGAGCGGGACGTGTTCGGCGATCCGTGCGATGACGTCCGCCGATGGCAGCACTTCGGTCATGTTCCAGCCGTTCGACGTGCCCACGTCCATGTATTCGATGAAGCGCAGGATCACGCCGGTGCCGCGGAAACGCTCGGCCATCGGCAGGATCTCGCTGTCGTTGGTGCCGCGCTTCACGACCATGTTGACCTTGACCGGCGCGAGGCCCACGGCCTGGGCGGCGAAGATGCCGTCGAGCACGTCGGCGCTCGCGAACTCGGCATCGTTCATGCGCTTGAACAACGTATCGTCGAGCGCGTCGAGGCTGACCGTCACGCGCGTGAGCCCGGCGTCCTTCAGCGCGCGCGCCTTGCGCGCGAGCAGCGAACCGTTGGTCGTGAGCGTCAGGTCGAGCGGGCGGCCGTCATGGGTGGTCAGGCGGGCGAGGCGCTCGATCAGGAATTCGAGATTCTTGCGCAGCAGCGGCTCGCCGCCCGTGATGCGGATCTTTTCGACGCCGTGTGCGACAAAGAGTCGCGCCACGCGCTCGATTTCCTCGTGCGTGAGCAGCGCGCTGTGCGGCAGGAACGGGTAGTCCTTGTCGAAGACCGCGCGCGGCATGCAGTACACGCAGCGGAAGTTGCAGCGATCCGTCACCGAAATGCGCAGATCGCGCAGCGGCCTGGCGAACGTGTCGGCCAGCGTGCCGTCCGGGGCGTGCGGGATGCCGGAGACGTCCGGCATCCCGCTGACGTCGGCGAGAGGAATGATGCGTCGGGACATGTTGAAAGAAGTGCGAACCAGACCTCTATTTTAGCCGCAAGCGGCGGGTCGGTCCGGTGGGCGGAAACCCGCAGCGCGGACGTGAAAAAGCCCGCCGGAGGCGGGCTTTTCCTGGTCGGACGATGCGTCGATCAGTGATGCGTCGTTTCGACCTGCTGCATCGGGGCCGTATCGGCCGGCGGCAGCGTCTTGCGTTCGCGCGGCACGCGCGCCGGACGCGGGAGTTGCGACGCGGCTTCCTGCGCGGCGGCGAACTTGCCGGCGTCCGTGTTCACCCAGACGAGACCGGCCTGCTCCAGCACGGCATCCAGGCTCGCCGAAGCGGGCGCGGCTACCGGTTGTGCAGGCGCCGGTGCCGGTGCGGCGACGGCCTCGACCGGCGCTGCTTCGACCTGGGCCGGCTCGACAGCCACCGGAGCGGCTTCGGTCGTCACGGCCGGTGCGGCCTGCTCGACGGGTGCCGGCTGCGGCGCCTCGACGGCGACAGGCGCTGCCGGCACTTCGAACGCGTCGGTCGGCGAAACCGCGACCGGAGCCGGACCGGCTTCCGTATCGACGGCCGGTGCAACCGGTGCCGGTTCTGCTGCGTGGGCGACAACCGCTGCTTCGACCGGTGCTGCTTCGACGTGTACCGGTGCCGGCTGCGGCTCGACAGCGGCCGGTGCTACCGGTTCGGCATGGTGCTCGACCACGGCTTCGACGACAACGGCGCTTGCCGCGGCGGCTGCCACGACGACTGCCGGTGCGGCCGTGTGGACCGGTTCGGCAGCAGCCGGGGCTTCCTGCATCTCGGCTTGCACGGTGGTTTCGCCCTCTGCGCCTTGCTCGGCGTGGTCGACGACTGCGCCGTCTTCCTCGCGTTCGCGACGACCGCCGCGGCGGCCGCGACGGCGACGACGGCGTTCCTCGCCATCACGCGCGCCGGCTTCCGCATCGGCTGCCAGATCGGCGCCGGGCAGTGCTTCTGCGACGGCTTGGTCGGTTTCCGGTTCCGGATGGGTTTCGCCACGGTTGACGGTTTCGAGCGTAGCCGCATGCTGGGTCGGCTTGCGACGCTCGCCGCGCTCGCGACGTTCCTGGCGCTCGCCACGACCGGCTGCTTCGACGCCTTCCGGCTGCTCGGCACGCTCACGCGGTTCGCGGTTTTCACGCGGTTCGCGCGGCTCACGGCTTTCGCGCGGCTCGCGGCCTTCGCGCGGGCCACGGCCCTCGCGACCTTCGCGACCCTCACGGCCTTCGCGGTTCTCGCGACCTTCACGCGGTTCACGACCCTCGCGCGGTTCGCGGTTCTCGCGCGGCTCGCGCGCTTCACGCGGTTCGCGTGCTTCCTTGCCTTCGCGTTCCTGGCGTTGCGGCTGGCCACGGCCTGCTGCAGCCTGGTCTCGGCCGCCTTGCGCCTGCTGGGCACCGCCGCGACGGTTGCGGTTGCGATCGCCACCGCGTTCGCCGCGTTGCTCGGACTTCTGTTCGCCGCGAGCCGGACGGGCTGCCTGCTCCTTGACCGGTGCCGGAGCAACCGGTGCGGGCGCGGGTGCCGGCGACACGCCGAACAGACCCTTCAGCCAGCCGATGAAGCCGGTGCTTGCCGGTGCGACAGGCGCGGGCGCGGGTGCGGCAACGGGTTCGACCGGGCGCTGCGGGGCCGGGCTCGGGGCCGGACGCTCGGGCGTGATGCCCTTGACCGCGGCTTCCTGCTTCGGCTTCACTTCCGCCGCGCGCTTGCTGTAGCCGGTTTCCGACTCCAGTTCGCGGGCGGCTTCCTCGGCCATCTTCCAGGACGCGCGCGGATCGTCGAGGCGTGCGTCGTCGTGGCGCAGGCGTTCGAGCTTGTAGTGCGGCGTATCGAGGTGCTTGTTCGGGATCAGCACGATGCCGACCTTGAAGCGCGACTCGATCTTGTTGATTTCCTGACGCTTTTCGTTGAGCAGGAAGGCGGTCACCTCGACCGGCACCTGGCAGTGGATCGCCGCGGTGTTTTCCTTCATCGCTTCTTCCTGAATGATCCGCAGGACCTGCAGCGCGGACGATTCGGTATCGCGGATGTGACCGGTGCCGTTACAACGCGGGCAGGTCACGTGGCTGCCTTCCGACAGGGCCGGACGCAGGCGCTGGCGCGACAGTTCCATCAGGCCGAAACGGGAGATCTTGCCCATCTGGACGCGCGCGCGGTCATGCTTGAGCGCGTCTTTCAAGCGTTGCTCGACTTCGCGCTGGCTCTTCGCCGATTCCATGTCGATGAAATCGATCACGATCAGGCCGCCGAGGTCGCGCAGGCGGAGCTGGCGGGCGACTTCGTCGGCCGCTTCGAGGTTCGTGCGGGTGGCCGTTTCCTCGATGTCCGCGCCCTTGGTCGCGCGCGCCGAGTTCACGTCGATCGCGACGAGCGCTTCGGTGTGGTCGATCACGATCGCGCCGCCCGACGGCAGCGGCACCGTGCGCGAGTACGCGGTCTCGATCTGGTGCTCGATCTGGAAGCGGGAGAAGAGGGGCACGTCGTCGTGGTAGCGCTTCACCTTCGCGACGTTGTCCGGCATCACGATGTCCATGAATGCGCGGGCCTGATCGTGGATCTCGTTCGTATCGATCAGGATTTCGCCGATATCCGGCTGGAAATAGTCCCGGATCGCGCGGATCACGAGGCTCGATTCCAGATAGATCAGCATCGGCTGGCCGGGGTTGCCGCTTTGCGACGCCGCTTCGATCGCGCGCCACAGTTGCAGCAGGTAGTTCAGGTCCCACTGCAGTTCCTCGGCGCTGCGGCCGATGCCCGCGGTACGGGCGATCATGCTCATGCCGTCCGGGATCTGCAGTTGCGCCATCGTCTCGCGCAGTTCCTGACGCTCGTCGCCTTCGATCCGGCGCGACACGCCGCCGCCGCGCGGGTTGTTCGGCATCAGCACCAGGTAGCGACCGGCGAGCGAGATGAACGTGGTGAGGGCAGCGCCCTTGTTGCCGCGCTCTTCCTTCTCGACCTGGACGATCAGCTCCTGGCCTTCGCGCAGGGCATCCTGAATGCGCGCGGAGCGCATGTCGATGCCTTCCTTGAAGTACTGGCGGGCGACTTCCTTGAACGGCAGGAAGCCGTGGCGGTCTTCGCCGTAGTTGACGAAGCACGCTTCGAGCGACGGCTCGATACGGGTGATGACACCTTTGTAGATATTGCCTTTGCGCTGTTCGCGCCCGGCTGTCTCGATGTCGATGTCGATGAGCTTCTGCCCATCGACGATGGCGACGCGCAGCTCCTCCTGCTGCGTCGCATTGAACAGCATGCGTTTCATGAACGACTCCAGGCGGCTCTGCTGGCGGTGCCTCGCGGTTGTCAGTCGCGAGGGCGGGAACGACGGCAGGCCGCGCCTTGTTGTGTTGTCACAAGCACGCTGGAGCGGGAACGATGGCGGGGAGAATTGCCTGAAGAGGCGCTTGGGCCCGAAAGACGGGGCCGGCGGCCGTAGGGCACCTGCGAATACGGCTTCAAAGCACGGCGTTCACACACCGCACGCTGCAAAAGCGCGCTAAGCCTGAGTCCGGGCATTGCCACGGGCGCGCGCAATGGGTCGCGCGCGCCGACGGGCGGCAGATGCTGCGGCTTGGGCCGCAGCGGGGAGTATCGAATCCAGCCCGACTTTCCCGCTTGGGGTGTACTTCCCTGGTTTGACGTCGCCAAGTCCCGCACGCTTCGCGGGACCAAATCGGGCGCAACGCCGTAATTTTCGCAACCGGCAGCTTGCGGACGCACTTCGCGCCGTCTGGCTGCCGATCGAATTCTTTTCAACCAACTTTCCGTTACCGCGGCGCCTTGCCGACCGAATCCGCCTGTGGGCGCGATCCTTGCCGGCGAGCGGTGCCGTGCGTGCAACTTGCTGCATCTCTTTGATTAGGGGCGAGCAGCAGACCCCCGGCGCAAGTAAAATAACGGTTTGCGCTTGCGCCTTGCCCGCTCAGTCCGGGCCGGCCGGTGAGGCCGCCCGCAACGTCAGGCTGGGCAAAATTATATTCAGTATGAACGAGTTAGGCAAAATATCCCAGAATTCGGTCGCAAGCGGCCAGGTATCGATGCTCGAGATCGACGAAAGCTCGGCCGGTCAGCGTATCGACAACTTCCTTTTGCGCGTCTGTAAAGGCGTGCCGAAAAGCCATATTTACCGGATCCTGCGCAGCGGAGAAGTGCGCGTAAATAAGGGTCGGGTCGATGCGCAGTACCGGCTCGCGTTCGGCGACATCGTCCGCGTACCGCCGGTGCGGGTGGCCGCAGCCGACCTTGCGCGCGCCGAGGCGACCATCGTGCCGCCCGCGCACTTCGAGGTGCTGTTCGAGGACGACGCGATGCTCGTCATCAACAAGCCGGCCGGGGTCGCGGTACACGGCGGCAGCGGTGTCGCGTTCGGCGTGATCGAGCAGATGCGCCAGGCACGCCCGCGCGCAAAATTCCTCGAACTGGTGCACCGGCTCGACCGCGAAACGTCCGGCGTCCTGATGCTTGCGAAGAAGCGCACGGCGCTGGTGGGCCTGCACGAGCAGATTCGCGAGAACAGGATGGACAAGCGCTACTTCGCGTGCGTCCACGGTGAATGGCAGTCGGACTGGGGCCGCCGCCGCGCGGTGAAGGCCCCGCTGTTCAAGTATTCGACCCCGGAAGGGGAGCGCCGCGTGCGCGTGCAGGACGACGGGCTGCCATCGCACACGGTGTTCAACCTCGTCGACCTTTGGCCCGAGTACGCGCTGCTCGAAGCGGAACTCAAAACGGGTCGGACCCATCAGATCCGTGTGCACCTCGCGCATCTCGGCCTGCCGATCGCCGGCGACGCCAAGTATGGCGATTTCGCACTGAACAAGGCGCTGGCGCGCGCGAATGCGCAGCCGTCGTTGAAACGGATGTTCCTGCATGCGTACCGGCTGCGGCTCGCTCACCCGCTGACCGGCGAGGCGCTGCAGTTCGACGCGCCGCTGCCGGACGAATGCCGGCGCTTCCTCGACCAACTCAGCGCACTGCGCGATAACGCCTGAACCGCATGGCTCGACAGCAATTTGACCTGATCGTCTTCGACTGGGACGGCACGCTGATGGATTCGACTGCGCATATCGCGCACAGCATCCAGGCTGCATGCCGCGATCTCGGCCTGCCCACGCCGTCCGACGAGGCGTCGCGCTACGTGATCGGCCTCGGCCTGCGCGATGCGCTGCAGATTACGGCTCCGACCCTCGATCCGTCCGACTATTCGCGGCTCGCCGAGCGCTACCGCTATCACTATCTGCTCGACGACCAGCGCATCGAGCTGTTCGCCGGCGTGCGCGAGTTGCTCGCCGAGTTGCGCGACACGGGCTATCTGCTCGCCGTTGCAACCGGCAAGGGGCGGGTCGGGTTGAACCGCGTGCTCGACCAGTCGAAGCTGACGAGCCTGTTCGACGCGACGCGCTGCGCGGACGAGACCTTCTCGAAACCGCATCCGGCGATGCTGCATGAGCTGTCCCGGGAATTGGGGCAGGACCTGTCGCGCACCGTGATGATCGGCGACACGACGCACGACCTGCAGATGGCCGCGAGTGCCGGAGCGGCCGGCGTCGGCGTCGCGTACGGCGCGCATACGGCTGACGCGCTGGCTGCGCTCGCGCCGCGCTTCGTCGCACCGGACGTCGGCGCGCTGGCCGCTTGGCTGCGGGAGCACGCATGAGCGCGGCGCCGGATGCCGTGCGCGTGTGCGCTTCGGATGCCCTGGCTGACGGTGGCGCGGGCGTGCGCGTCGACGCGACGCTGCGCGGCGAGCAGGCTGTCGTGTTCTTCGTGCGCTACGAGGGCCAGGCATACGGTTATCTGAATCGTTGCGCGCATGTGCCGATGGAGCTCGACTGGGCCGAGGGGCAGTTCTTCGAATCGTCGGGCCTCTACCTGATGTGCGCGACGCATGGCGCGATCTACGAGCCGAACACCGGCAAGTGCGTCGGCGGCCCGTGCCGCGGCGGCCGCCTGCGGCCGGTCGAGGTCGACGAGCGCGACACGTCCGACGGGCGTGCGGTATTCTGGGTGCCCGACGCCGACCTGCGTCCCGCCGTTCCCGCCACGACCGACTAACGACAACACTGCATGGCCGACCAACCGAATTCCCCGGATTCCTCCTCCCGTCCCGACAGCCGTGAACCGAACTGGGAGCGTGCGGCGCTCGAGCGGATCGCGCTCGCGGCGGTCAAGGAGCAGCGCGCGGCGCGGCGCTGGAAGATCTTCTTTCGCTTCGCGTTTCTCGCCGTGTTCGTGCTGTTCGCGTTCGCGCTGATCGATTTCTCGAGCGATTCGAAGTTTTCTTCGAGCGGGCGGCATACGGCGCTCGTGACGATCGACGGCGAGATCGCGGCCGGCGTCAACGCGAACGCCGACGACATCAACACGGCGCTCGACGCCGCGTTCGACGACGACGGCACCGCCGGTGTCGTGCTGCGGATCAACAGCCCGGGCGGCAGCCCGGTGCAGGCCGGGATGGTCTACGACGAGATCCGCCGGTTGCGCGCGAAGTATCCGGACAAGCCGCTGTACGTCGTCGTGACCGACATGTGCGCATCGGGCGGCTATTACATCGCGTCGGCGGCCGACAAGATCTTCGTCGACAAGGCGAGCATCGTCGGGTCGATCGGCGTGCTGATGGACGGGTTCGGCTTTACCGGCCTGATGGGCAAGCTCGGCGTCGAGCGGCGTCTGCATACGTCGGGCGAAAACAAGGGCTTCTACGACCCGTTCTCGCCGGAGACGCCGAAGATGGACGCGCATGCGCAGGCATTGCTCGACCAGGTGCACGCGCAGTTCATCAAGGCCGTGAAGGATGGCCGCGGCAAGCGGCTGCACGAGACGCCCGACATGTTCTCGGGCCTGTTCTGGACCGGCGAGAAGAGTGTCGAGCTCGGGCTGGCCGACGGCTACGGCACGACCGACACGGTCGCGCGCGACGTGCTGAAGGCGCCCGATCTCGTCGACTATACGGTGAAGGAAAGCCTGACGAACCGTGTCGCGCGCAAGTTCGGCGCGGCCGTCGGCGGCGCCGCCATGAAGGCGCTGACGGCGGGTGGTGCGTCGGTCAGCTTGCGCTGACCGAAAGCGGGCGGGCCGCAAGGGCCCGCCAGTCGCTTGGCGGTTCGTCTGCTACGGCTTCAGTTCGCCAGCAGCAGGAAGATCGCAGGGCGCTTGTGCAGATTCGGCGCAGGCGCCTTTTTCCAGTCCGCTACGGTGCGGCTCGCGATCGTCTCGGTCGCGAGGGTCAGGTCGGCCGCGACGCAGATCTGCGTCGACGGCGCGCAGGTCGCGACGAGCGTGTCGAGCATCGCGTGATTCCGGTACGGCGTTTCGATGAAGATCTGCGTCTGGCGCGCCTTGCGTGACAGTTGCTCGAGTTCGCGCAGGCGTTTCGCGCGCGCGGCCGCGTCGACCGGCAGGTAGCCGTTGAACGCGAAGCTCTGGCCGTTCAGGCCCGATGCCATCAGCGCGAGCAGAATCGAACTCGGCCCGACGAGCGGCACGACCTTCACGCCGCGCTCGTGCGCGCGGCGCACCAGCAGCGCACCGGGGTCGGCGACGGCCGGGCAGCCGGCCTCCGACACGAGGCCGGCGTCCGCACCGGCCAGAATGGGCGCGAGCAGCCGGTCGATGGCCCCGGCCGGCGTATTGACGTTCAGTTCGCTGATCTCGATTTCCTGGATCGGGCGCGTCGTGCCGATCTTCTTCAGAAACGCGCGCGTCGTTTTCGCGTTCTCGCCGATGTAATAGCCGAGCGTGCCGGCACGCGCCTGGACGGCCGCGGGCAGCACGGCGGCGAGCATCGATTCGTCGCCTTCGCCGAGCGTGTTCGGGACGAGGTAAAGCGTGCCGGCGGTCATGCGCGGTCTCCACGGGTGGTTGCAAACAATGGGTATTCGGCGGCGCGCAGCATGCGCGTGAGCGCGATCAGCGGCAGGCCGACGAGCGCGGTCGGGTCGTTCGAGTCGATCGCGTCGAGCAGCGCGATGCCGAGCCCTTCGGACTTCGCGCTGCCGGCGACGTCGTACGGCGTTTCCGCGCGCAGGTACGCGTCGAGTTCGGCCTCGGGCAGCGCGCGGAAGCGCACGCGCGTGACGATGTCCTCGACCTGCGCTTCGCCCGTCCGGCTGTCGTACAGGCAGAGCGCGCTGTGGAATTCGACTTCGCGGCCCTGCATCGACACGAGTTGCGCGAGCGCGCGCTCATGCGTGCCGGGCTTGCCGATCTGGAGCCCGTCGAAGGTCGCGACCTGGTCCGACCCGATCACGAGCACGCCGTCCGGCGCGTCGATCGTCGCAGCGACGGCGCGTGCTTTCGCGGCGGCGAGGCGCAGGGCGGTCGCGGCCGGCGTTTCGCCGTCGTTCGGGGTTTCGTCGAGGTCGGGCGACACGACGTCGAAGGGGATGCCGAGGCGCTCGAGGAGCGCGCGGCGGTAGCGTGAACTGGAGGCAAGAATCAGCCGCGGCGGGCGGCAAACGGTATCCGGCATGGTCGGTTGGATCGGTGAGTCGTCGGGTGTTGCGCAGCGTTGCGCGGACGCAAGCTTAAGTGATTGACCGCAAAAGGTAAAACAGGTATGCTTTCCCGCTTTTCGTCGGCAGGCTTCCGTTGTGGTGGCGCCTGCCGGGTCTTCGGAAGTAAAGTACGTCATCTGCGGATGAGCCGTACGCGAGCGGTACCAAGCCGGATCCGCAAGTCAGCCTGTAGGCAGGAGCGCACATGAACACTTCTTCTGGCAAACCTGCTGCGGCGCTTGATCCGCACGCGATCGACCTGTTCGAATTCGCCCGCAGCGGGCGGCAGGCAGCGGGCGCGGTACGCCTCTCGCAACTGCCGCGCATGTTAAACGAAGTGCCTGCGGACGCGCCAGATCGCGACACGGTCTTCACATGGCAGGCGGAAGGGTTCACCCAGAAGGAGTTGCAGGACGACGGCGCCGATGGGCAGCAGCCGTATCTGCGCCTTGCGGTGCACGGCCATGCGTGGCTCACGTGCCAGCGCTGCATGACCCCGTACGACCAGACGTTCGGCGTCGACATGACGTACCGGGTCGTCGCGACCGAAGAAGAAGCTGAAGAATTTCCGCTCGACGACGATGAAGCCGATGTGATCGTGGGCTCACGCCAGTTCGATCTCGTCGACTTGATCGAAGAGGAATTGCTGCTTTCGTTGCCGCTCGTGCCCAAGCACGAGGTTTGCCCGGCAGTCCACGAAAGCCTCGTGTCGGGTGCGAGCGGTCCCGCGGAAGAGACGGACGAAGAGTCCGACGAAGCCGGGGACGAAGGCAAACGGCCGAATCCGTTCGCAGCGCTGGAAGCGCTGAAGAAGGACGGTGACGGCACCAAGAAACACTAAGCAGTTGTGGCGCGGGAAGGCGTAAAGGCTTTGGGCCAGGGTAGTTAAGCGCCGGATCGGGCTGTGTTAGAATCCGGAAAATTATTTAGGAGTTAGTCATGGCAGTCCAGCAAAACAAGAAGTCGCCGTCGAAGCGCGGCATGCATCGTTCGCACGATTTCCTGACGGCAGCGCCGCTGGCAGTCGAGCCGAGCACGGGTGAAGTGCATCTGCGTCACCACGTCAGCCCGAACGGCTACTATCGCGGCAAGAAAGTCGTCAAGACGAAGAACGACTAAGCGTCAAGTCACGCGTTGCGCGCTACGCTTGCCGTTCGCGTGACAACTGGTTCGCTTGACACTTTCCTGGCTCGACAAAAAGGCGGCATTCATCTGCCGCTTTTTTGTGCCTGAAATTCGTCGCATTCCATGACCGTAAAGCTCACAATCGATTGCATGGGAGGCGACCACGGCCCGTCCGTGACCGTTCCCGCGGCAGTCAAGTTCGTCCGCGCGCATCCCGATGCGCACCTGATGCTCGTCGGCATCGAAAGCGCGATCCGCGCTCAGCTGAAGAAGCTGAAAGCCCTCGACGATCCCGCGCTGACCATCGTTCCCGCCACCGAAGTCGTGGCGATGGACGACCCTGTCGAAGTGGCGCTGCGCAAGAAGAAGGATTCTTCGATGCGCGTCGCGCTCAACCGCGTCAAGGAAGGCGAGGCGCAGGCCTGTATCTCCGCCGGCAATACCGGCGCGCTGATGGCCGTTTCCCGCTACGTGCTCAAGACGCTGCCCGGCATCGAGCGGCCCGCGATCGCGTCCGCGCTGCCGAACCCGACCGGCTACACGATGATGCTGGACCTCGGCGCGAACGTCGACTGCGAGCCGCAGCACCTGCTGCAGTTCGCGGAGATGGGACACGCGCTCGTGGCCGCGCTCGAGGGCAAGGAACGCCCGACGATCGGCCTGCTGAACATCGGCGAAGAGGTGATCAAGGGCAACGAGACGATCAAGCGCGCAGGTGAACTGCTGCGCGCCAGCACGCTCAATTTCCGCGGCAACGTCGAAGGCAACGACATCTACAAGGGCACGGTCGACGTGATCGTGTGCGACGGCTTCGTCGGCAACGTCGCGCTGAAGACGTCCGAGGGACTCGCGCAGATGCTGGCAGACATCATCCGCGAGGAGTTCGGCCGTTCGCTGATGTCGAAGCTGATGGCGCTGCTCGCCGCGCCTGTCCTGCTACGTTTCAAGAAGCGCGTCGACCACCGCCAGTACAACGGCGCGGCGCTGCTGGGGCTGAAGGGCCTCGTGATCAAGAGCCACGGTTCGGCCGACGCCTACGCGTTTGAGTGGGCGCTCAAACGCGGGTATGATGCCGTCAAAAACGGCGTGCTGGAGCGCCTCGCGCGCGCGATGGCGGATAATTCAGTGTCGCTCGGCGAAGGCGAACACGACGCGGGCGGCGCGGGCCATGCAAGCCCCGCCGCAGGCCATCACGCCGAACCTTCCGCTGCGCAATCCTCTAAAGCATAAATGGCCCAATCGACTCTCTATTCCCGCGTGCTCGGCACGGGCAGCTACCTGCCGCCTGACCGCGTCACGAACCAGCAGTTGACCGATCGTCTCGCGAAGGAAGGCATTGAGACGAGCGATGAATGGATCGTTGCGCGCACGGGCATCCATGCGCGCCATTTCGCCGCACCGGACGTGACGACCAGCGACCTCGCGTTCGAGGCGTCGCGTCGCGCGATCGAAGCCGCCGGCATCGATCCGCAGTCGATCGACCTGATCATCGTCGCGACTTCGACCCCCGATTTCGTGTTCCCGAGCACCGCGTGCCTGCTGCAGAACAAGCTCGGCATCAAGAACGGCGGCGCGGCATTCGACGTGCAGGCCGTGTGTTCGGGCTTCGCGTACGCGATGGCGACGGCCGACAGCTTCATCCGCAGCGGCCAGCACCGCACCGCGCTCGTGATCGGCGCGGAGACGTTCTCGCGCATTCTCGACTTCAAGGACCGCACGACCTGCGTGCTGTTCGGCGACGGCGCGGGCGCGGTGATCCTGTCCGCGTCGGAAGAGCCGGGCGTGCTCGGCAGCGCGCTGCACGCGGACGGCAGCTATTCGCACATCCTCTGCACGCCGGGCAACGTCAACCGTGGCGTGATCGAAGGCAGCGCGTTCCTGTACATGGACGGGCAGGCCGTGTTCAAGCTCGCGGTCAACGTGCTCGAGAAGGTCGCGATCGAGGCGCTCGCGAAGGCGAATCTCGCGCCCGAGCAGATCGACTGGCTGATTCCGCACCAGGCCAACATTCGCATCATGACCAGCACCTGCCGCAAGCTCGGCTTGCCGCAGGAGCGCATGGTCGTGACGGTCGACCAGCACGGCAACACGTCGGCCGCGTCGATCCCGCTGGCGCTCGACACCGCGGTGCGCGACGGTCGCATCCAGCGTGGCCAGCACGTGCTGATCGAAGGCGTCGGCGGCGGCTTCACCTGGGGCGCGTCGGTCTTCCGCTACTGATCCGCAGCGCGCGACTGCTGCGCGCGGATCCCATCGGCGCGCCATTCGTGCGCGCCGTCCGAATCGACTCAATTGGGGACGATATGAAATTTGCATTCGTATTTCCGGGGCAGGGCTCGCAGGCGGTCGGCATGCTCAACGCATTCGCCGATCTGGCCATCGTGCGCGAGACGCTCCAGGAAGCGTCCGATGCACTCAATCAGGATCTCGGCAAGCTGATCGCCGAAGGCCCGGCCGAAGAGCTGAATCTCACCGCCAACACGCAGCCCGTGATGCTGACCGCAGCCTATGCGTGCTATCGCGCGTGGCAACAGGCAGGCGGCCCGGCGCCGTCGATCGTCGCCGGCCACAGCCTCGGTGAATACACGGCGCTCGTCGCAGCCGGCGCGCTCGCGTTCAAGGACGCGGTGCCGCTCGTGCGTTTCCGCGCGCAGGCGATGCAGACGGCCGTGCCGGTGGGCCAGGGCGGCATGGCCGCGATCCTGGGTCTCGACGACGACACGGTGCGTGCGGTATGCGCCGAAGCAGCGGAAGCTGGCGTTGTCGAAGCCGTGAACTTCAATGCACCCGCGCAGGTCGTTATCGCAGGCAACAAGGCCGCGGTCGAAAAGGCCTGCGAGATCGCGAAGGCGAAGGGCGCGAAGCGCGCACTGCCGCTGCCGGTATCGGCGCCGTTCCATTCGTCGCTGCTGAAGCCGGCGTCGGACCAGCTGCGCGACTATCTTGCGAACGTCGACGTCAAGGCGCCGCAGATTCCGGTCGTCAACAACATCGACGTCGCCGTGGTCAGCGATCCGGCTGCGATCAAGGACGCGCTGGTGCGCCAGGCCGCGGGCCCGGTGCGCTGGGTCGAGTGCGTGCAGCACATCGCCGGCGCGGGCGTCACGCACGTGATCGAATGCGGTCCGGGCAAGGTGCTCGCCGGCCTGACGAAGCGCATCGACGGCAACCTGACGGGTGCGTCGGTGTTCGATCCGGCGTCGCTCGACGAAGCGCTCAAGCTGGTGACCGCCTGACGCGGCGCCTTTTCTCAAGAGACGGATATTCGATTCATGGACAAGACTCTCGATAAACAGGTTGCGATCGTCACCGGCGCGTCGCGCGGCATCGGCCGTTCGATCGCGCTCGAACTCGCGCGCCTGGGCGCGACGGTGATCGGCACGGCGACGAGCGAATCGGGCGCTGCTGCGATCACCGCGGCGTTCGCGGAAGCGGGCGTCACGGGGCGCGGCGCGGTGCTGAACGTCAACGACGCGGCAGCCGCCGAGGCGCTGATCGACGCGACCGTGAAGGAATTCGGCGCGCTGAACGTGCTCGTCAACAACGCGGGCATCACGCAGGACCAGCTCGCGATGCGCATGAAGGACGAGGACTGGGACGCGGTGATCGACACCAACCTGAAGTCGGTGTTCCGCCTGTCGCGTGCAGTGCTGCGCCCGATGATGAAGGCACGTGGCGGCCGCATCATCAACATCACGTCGGTGGTCGGCTCGGCCGGTAACCCGGGTCAGGTCAACTACGCGGCTGCAAAGGCCGGCGTCGCGGGCATGACGCGTGCGCTCGCGCGCGAAATCGGCAGCCGCGGCATCACCGTGAACTGCGTGGCGCCGGGCTTCATCGACACCGACATGACGAAGACGCTGCCGGAAGAACAGCAGGCCGCGCTCAAGACCCAGATTCCGCTCGGCCGCCTCGGCAGCCCGGAAGACATCGCCCATGCCGTCGCGTTCCTCGCATCGCCGCAGGCCGGTTACATCACCGGTACGACGCTGCACGTGAACGGCGGCATGTACATGTCGTAACGGTTTTCGTTTACCATCCGCGCCGTATCCCGTTTTTCAGGCGGATCGGCGCTTGATCGACCATCAAGCCAACGCGCGTTTTGGCGTCAGCAAACCTGATAAAATGCGCGCACTTGTAAATCTGAACTTTCCCTCGGAGGGGTAATGGATAACATCGAACAACGTGTCAAGAAGATCGTCGCTGAACAACTGGGCGTCGCGGAAGCCGAGATCAAGAACGAAGCTTCGTTCGTGAACGACCTGGGCGCCGACTCGCTCGACACGGTCGAACTGGTGATGGCTCTGGAAGACGAGTTCGGCATGGAAATCCCGGACGAAGAAGCAGAGAAGATCACGACCGTTCAGCAAGCGATCGACTACGCTCGCGCAAACGTCAAGGCGTAATAGGCGCCTTTCGCGCTTGTCCGCCTCGTCGCCGCGATCTTCGCGATTGACGCGCCATCCTGCCGGCTTCGCGCCGGACGGACTAACAGCCACAGGGCTCGCAGGGCTGATTCCTGTGGCCACTGTGGCTTTTGTTTTTGTCATCCAATAATGGAAAAGAGGTTACCGTGAGCCGCCGTCGTGTTGTTGTTACAGGCCTGGGGCTGATTTCGCCTGTTGGCAATAATGTTGCCGACGGCTGGGCCAATCTCGTCGCCGGCAAGTCCGGTATTGCCACCGTCACGAAGTTCGATCCGTCGAACCTCGCCGTCCATTTCGCGGGCGAAGTGAAGGGTTTCGTCGCCGAGGAGTACATCCCGGCGAAGGAAGCCCGGAACATGGATACGTTCATCCATTACGGCATCGCCGCCGGCGTCCAGGCCATCAAGGACAGCGGGCTGGAAGTGAACGAAGCCAATGCGGAACGCATCGGCGTGCTGGTCGGTTCCGGCATCGGCGGCCTGCCGATGATCGAGGATACGCACCAGACCTACGTCGATCGCGGCGCGCGCCGGATTTCGCCGTTCTTCGTGCCGGGTTCGATCATCAACATGATCTCGGGCCACCTGAGCATCATGTTCGGCCTGAAGGGCCCGAACCTCGCGGCCGTGACGGCCTGCACGACCGGCCTGCACAGCATCGGCCTCGCAGCGCGCCTGATCCAGGCCGGCGACGCCGACGTGATGGTCGCGGGCGGTGCCGAATCGACGGTGTCGCCGCTCGGCATCGGCGGTTTCGCGGCAGCGCGCGCGCTGTCGACCCGCAACGACGATCCGGCCAGCGCGTCCCGTCCGTGGGACAAGGACCGCGACGGCTTCGTGCTGGGCGAGGGTGCCGGCGTGATGGTGCTCGAAGAGTACGAAGCGGCGAAGGCACGCGGGGCGAAGATCTACGCGGAAGTCTCGGGCTTCGGCATGACGGGCGACGCGTACCACATGACCGCACCGAACATGGACGGCCCGCGCCGTTGCATGGTCGCGGCACTGCGCGACGCCGGCCTGAACGCGGATGAGGTCCAGTACCTGAACGCGCACGGCACGTCGACGCCGCTGGGCGACAAGAACGAGTCCGACGCGGTGAAGGCGGCCTTCGGCGAGCATGCGTACAAGCTCGTCGTGAACTCGACGAAGTCGATGACGGGCCACCTGCTGGGCGGCGCGGGCGGCCTCGAATCGGTGTTCACGGTGCTGGCGCTGCACAACAACGTGTCGCCGCCGACCATCAACATCTTCAACCAGGACCCGGAGTGCGATCTCGATTACTGCGCGAACACCGCGCGTGACATGAAGATCGACGTCGCCGTGAAGAACAACTTCGGCTTCGGCGGTACCAACGGCACGCTGGTGTTCAAGCGCGTCTGACGCTGCAATCGCTTGACGAGTCCATTCGATGCTCCGGCCGGGCGCCCGCAACGCTTTGCGTTGCGGGCCTCGGCCGTGTCGTATCTCGTGCTGGCCGCGTTCGTCGCGTCGGCGGCCGCGTCGGTCTACCTGTTCTGGGCACCGCGCGCGGGCGCTGCCGCCGGCGCATGCGTGTCGGCCGCGACGGCAGCGCTGCTGGCCGTGTGCGCCGCGCGGGCCTGTGCCCGCCGGCTGCCGGCCGAGCTGAGGATCGACGCATTCGGGGAAGTTGCGGCGTTTGGCCGCACCGGGCGCCTGCTGGCCCGCGGCCGCGTGACGGGCCATGCGCACTGGAGCAGCCTGTTGCTGGTGCTGTCGGTCGGGCAGGGTGCCCGGCGGGCCCGGCCGCTGCTGATTCCGGCCGATGCGCTCGACGCCGCATCGTTCAGCGCGCTTTCCGTGCTGGCGAGAACGGCAGGCGCGGCGGGGCGGGCGTGACGGCGGCGCGGTTACGGACCGTAACCAGCGGCCGGCGCGGGAACGCTACAATATTGCTCCGCGTTGCATCCCTAGTTAACGGATTTGTCAGGTGAGTGAAAAAGAAATCGATCAGGCTCTGGTCGAGCGCGTACAGAAGGGCGACAAGGCAGCGTTCGAACTCCTGGTCTCCAAATACCACCGCAAGATCATTCGGCTGATCTCGCGCCTCGTGCGGGATCCCGCCGAGGTCGAGGATGTGGCCCAGGACGCGTTCATCAAGGCGTATCGTGCGCTGCCGCAATTTCGCGGCGAATCGGCGTTCTATACGTGGTTGTACCGAATTGCCGTCAACACGGCGAAGAACTACCTTGCGACGCAAGGCCGCCGGGCGCCGACCTCGACCGAGGCCGATGCGGAGGAAGCGGAAACTTTCTCCGACGCAGACCAACTAAGGGATATCAACACGCCTGAGTCGATGTTGATGAGCAAGCAGATTGCCGAGACGGTCAACGCTGCCATGGCTCTGCTGCCCGAAGAACTGCGCCAGGCAATTACGCTGCGCGAGATCGAGGGCCTGAGCTACGAAGAGATCGCGGAAATGATGGGCTGTCCGATCGGGACGGTCCGGTCGCGGATCTTCCGTGCACGCGAGGCAATCGCTGCCAAATTGCGTCCGCTGCTCGATACGCCCGAAGGCAAGCGCTGGTAAGCGCGACAGGCGGAGCGACGCGGGTCGGGGTCTAGTTACGGATAGAGTCGTGAAGTCACGACGGGGTGTGCAAGATGGGGAGCATCATGGGGTCGGTCAATACGCAGTCGCAAGCGTCCTCGCGCGGCGAGCGCCTTTCCGCGCTGGTTGACGGCGAAATGTTCGATGGCCCGGACAACGGGCAGTTTCTGGCTGAGCTCAACCGCGCGGATCGCGCTGCGTGGGCCCATTACCACCTGATCGGCGATGCGCTGCGCTCGGACGAACTGGCGCTGTCGCCCGCGCTGAGCGTCGCATTCACCGCGCGCATGTCGGCTGCGCTGGAAAGCGAGCCGCACCTGCTCGCACCGGCGGCCGCGCCCGTCGCGCGCAAGCTGCTGTCGCTGCGCCGGCGCGTCGTGCCCGCGTTCGCGGTCGCCGCTGCCGCGGCCACGCTGACGTGGATCGTCGTTCCGCAAATGCAGACGGCCGGTGCCCCGGGCGCCGTCCAGGTCGCGTCGGCCGGTGCGCCGCAAGGCGGCAACCTGCAGCGCGTGACGGTTGCGCAGGCATCGGCCCAGCCGGGGCTGCAGGACGTCAACATCATTCGCGACGCCAGCCTCGACCAATATCTTGAAGCGCATCAGCAATTCGCGCAGCAGCCCGTCGTCACGGGTTCGATGCCGCTGATCCGCGCTGCCGTGACCACCACGCCAGGCCAATAAACCCGATGCGGACATTGCAGTTGAATCACGCCATCTCCGGATGGAAGCGGCTGCCGGCCCTCCTGCTTTGCGCAGCCGCCCTGTTGTCCGTTCAATCCCTTCCTGCCAGCGCCCAGCAACCGGACGATCCCGTCGCGACCCGCAAGGGTGCCGCGGACTGGCTCGACCGCGTCCAGCAGGCGGCGCAGCAGCAGAGCTACGAAGGCACGTTCGTCTACCAGCGCGGCGGGTATGTGCAGTCGTCGCGCATCGCGCACGTCTCGTCCCGCGACGGCGAGTTCGAGCGCATCGAGACGCTCGACGGCAAGCCGCGCAAGCTGCTGCGCCATAACGACGAGCTGTACACGTTCGTGCCCGAGCGCAAGCTGTGCGTGGTCGAGCGCCGTCAGACGCGCGACTCGTTCCCCGCGCTGCTCGGCGCGAGCGGCGAGCACGTGATGTCCGTCTACGACGCGAAGTCGCTCGGCAAGGATCGCGTGGCGGGGATCGACGCGCAGGTCGTCGAGCTCGTGCCGAAGGATGCGTACCGCTTCACGTACAAGCTGTGGGCCGATGCGCGCACCGGGCTGCTGCTGCGTTCGCAGACGCTCGATGCGAACGATCACGTGCTCGAGCAGATCGCGTTCTCGCAATTGCAGGCGGGCGGCGCAAGCGGCGACAAGGCCGCGATCGCGGCTGGCATGCGCAATCTGAACGGCTGGACGGTCGTGCGTCCGCCGGTCGCGACAGTCGACATGGAAGCGCAGGGCTGGCAGCTCGCACCGAGCGTGGCCGGTTTCCAGAAGATTCGTGAAGTGCGCCGGCCGATGGCCGCGCGCGACGCGGGCGAGCCGCCGATCCCGGTCGATCAGGCCGTCTTCACCGACGGTCTCGCGACGATCTCGGTCTTCATCGAGCCGGCCGAAAAGAATACGCGCAAGGAAGGCGCGGGCAGCACCGGTGCAACGAACGTTCTCGTGAAGCGCCGCGGCGACTACTGGATCACCGTGCTCGGCGAAGTGCCGCCGGCCACGTTGCAGCAGTTCGCGTCTGCCATAGAATACAAGGCTTCCAAGTAACGCTACGGCTTCCGACATGATGAAACCCACGCTGCGCAAATGGCTCGCGGCCGCGGCGCTGTCTGCCTGCCTGCCGCTCGTGCCGCATACCGCGTTCGCGGTGACGGCTCCCGCTGCCAGCCTGCCCGACTTCGCCGACCTGGTCGAAAAGGTCGGGCCGGCCGTCGTGAACATCCGGACCACCGCCAACGTGCCGACGAGCGGCCCGCGCGGGATGCTCCCGCCGGGCTTCGACAACGGCGACATGTCGGAATTCTTCCGGCGCTTCTTCGGCATTCCGCTGCCGCAGGCGCCCGGCAACGGTAGCGGCAATGGCGGCGGCAACCCGAAGAACGCGCCGGCGCCGGACAATCCGCCCGACACCGAGCAGAATCGTGGCGTCGGCTCGGGCTTCATCGTGTCGGCCGACGGTTACGTGATGACCAATGCGCACGTCGTAGACGATGCGGACACCATCTACGTGACGCTGACCGACAAGCGCGAATTCAAGGCGAAGCTGATCGGCGTCGACGATCGCACGGACGTCGCGGTCGTCAAGATCCAGGCGTCGAACCTGCCGGTCGTCGCGATCGGCGATTCGAACAAGGTGCGTGTCGGCGAGTGGGTCGTCGCGATCGGTTCGCCGTTCGGCCTCGACAACACCGTGACGGCCGGCATCGTCAGCTCGAAGAGCCGCAATACGGGCGACTACCTGCCGTTCATCCAGACCGACGTCGCCGTGAACCCCGGCAACTCGGGCGGCCCGCTGATCAACATGCAGGGCGAGGTGATCGGCATCAACTCGCAGATCTACAGCCGTACCGGCGGCTTCATGGGCATCTCGTTCGCGATTCCGATCGACGAGGCGATGCGCGTGGCCGACCAGCTTAAGGCGACGGGCAAGGTCACGCGCGGCCGGATCGCGGTCGCGATCGGCGAAGTAACGAAGGACGTGGCCGATTCGATCGGGCTGCCGAAGGCCGAGGGTGCGCTCGTCAGCAGCGTCGAGCCGGGCGGTCCGGCCGACAAGGCGGGCATCCAGCCGGGCGACATCATCCTGAAGTTCAATGGTCGTTCGGTCGACACGGCGTCGGATCTGCCGCGCATGGTCGGCGACACGAAGCCCGGCACGAAGGCGACGGTCAGCGTATGGCGCAAGGGTCAGGCACGCGATCTGCCGATCACGATCGCGGAGACGCCGGCCGAATCGACGGCGAAGGCCGAGCAGCGCAAGAACGCGCCGCAGAAGCCGCGCCAGACCAATTCGCTCGGCCTGACGGTCAGCGACCTGACGGCGGAGCAACTGAAGACGCTGAAGCTGAAGAGCGGCGTGCAGATCGACGGCGTCGACGGCCCGGCTGCCCGTGCGGGCCTGCAGCGCGGCGACATCGTGCTGCGTGTCGGCGACACCGACATCACGAACGCGAAGCAGTTTGCCGACGTGACCGCGCAGCTCGATCCGCAGAAGGCGGTCGCGGTGCTCGTGCGGCGCGGCGACAACACGCAGTTCGTGCCGGTTCGGCCGCGCCAGAAGTAACGCGCCGATGTTCACGCTCTACGGCCGCGGCTGGTGCCACCTGTGCGACGACATGCGCGACGCACTGGCGCCGGTGGCGGCCGAATTCGACGTCGCGGTCGATTACGTCGACATCGACGCCGATGCGGCGCTCGTCGCCCGCTACGACGAGGACGTGCCGGTGCTGCTGCTGGATGGGGCAGAAGTGTGTCGTCACCGGTTCGACGCCGCGAAGGTGCGCGACGCGCTTGCGGCCCGGCGCCAAGCCTGACCTGCCGCCAGCGGGCGTCGTTTCGCACGGGGCTTGACCCGGCGGGCACCCCCCTCGGCGGGCCACCGCGCGGCGCGGCGTCCGAAATCCCGCCCGGCGAAGGCCTTTTCGGCTAAAATAAGCCGTTTTTTCACCGACTTACAAGGCGTGCTCCGCGGTCGTCGAGCGCGCCTTTTTCGCTTGATCGGCACTGAATGGATCATATTCGCAATTTCTCGATCATCGCGCACATCGACCATGGCAAGTCGACGCTCGCGGATCGCATCATCCAGGTATGCGGCGGCCTCGCCGACCGTGAAATGGAAGCGCAAGTGCTCGACTCGATGGATATCGAGCGCGAGCGCGGCATCACGATCAAGGCGCAGACAGCCGCGTTGTCCTATCGCGCGCGCGACGGCAAGGTCTACAACCTGAACCTAATCGACACGCCGGGGCACGTCGACTTCTCGTACGAAGTCAGCCGTTCGCTGTCCGCGTGCGAAGGCGCGCTGCTGGTCGTCGATGCGAGCCAGGGCGTCGAGGCGCAGACGGTCGCGAACTGCTATACGGCGATCGAGCTCGGCGTCGAGGTCGTTCCCGTGCTGAACAAGATCGACTTGCCGGCCGCGAACCCCGAGAACGCGATCGAGGAGATCGAGGACGTGATCGGCATCGACGCGACCGACGCGACGCGCTGCAGCGCGAAGACGGGCCTCGGCGTCGAGGACGTGCTCGAGTCGCTGATCGCGAAGGTGCCGCCGCCGAAGGGCGATCCGGCCGCGCCGCTGCAGGCGCTCATCATCGACTCGTGGTTCGACAACTACGTCGGCGTCGTGATGCTGGTGCGTATCGTCAACGGCACGCTGCGTCCGAAGGACAAGATCAAGATGATGGCGACCGGCGCGCAGTATCCGGTCGAGCACGTCGGCGTGTTCACGCCGAAGTCGCGCAATCTCGAATCGCTGTCGGCCGGGCAGGTGGGCTTCATCATCGCCGGCATCAAGGAGCTGACGGCCGCGAAGGTCGGCGACACCGTCACGCATGTGGCCAAGGCCGCTACCGAGCCGCTGCCGGGCTTCAAGGAAGTGAAGCCGCAGGTGTTCGCGGGGCTGTATCCGGTCGAGGCGAACCAGTACGACGCGCTGCGCGAGTCGCTCGAGAAGCTGAAGCTGAACGACGCATCGCTGCAGTACGAGCCGGAAGTGTCGCAGGCACTCGGGTTCGGTTTCCGCTGCGGCTTCCTCGGGTTGCTGCACATGGAAATCGTGCAGGAGCGGCTCGAGCGCGAGTTCGACATGGATCTCATCACGACCGCACCGACGGTCGTCTACGAGGTCGTGCAGAGCGACGGCTCGACGATCAAGGTCGAGAACCCGGCGAAGATGCCGGAGCCCGGCCGCATCGTGGAAGTCCGCGAGCCGATCGTCACCGTGAACCTGTACATGCCGCAGGATTACGTGGGCTCGGTGATCACGCTGTGCGAGCAGAAGCGCGGCTCGCAGATCAACATGCAGTATCACGGCCGCCAGGTGCAGCTCACGTACGAGATCCCGATGGCCGAGATCGTGCTCGACTTCTTCGATCGCCTGAAGTCGGTGTCGCGCGGCTATGCGTCGATGGACTACGAGTTCAAGGAATACCGTTCGTCGGACGTCGTGAAGGTCGACATGCTGATCAACGGCGACAAGGTCGATGCGCTGTCGGTCATCGTGCACCGTTCGCAGTCGCAGTACCGCGGTCGTGAAGTCGCCGCGAAGATGCGCGAGATCATCCCGCGCCAGATGTACGACGTGGCGATCCAGGCCGCGATCGGCGCGCACATCGTCGCGCGCGAGAACATCAAGGCGCTGCGCAAGAACGTGCTCGCGAAGTGCTACGGCGGCGACATCACGCGAAAGAAGAAGCTGCTCGAAAAGCAGAAGGAAGGCAAGAAGCGGATGAAGCAGGTGGGTTCGGTCGAGATCCCGCAGGAAGCGTTCCTTGCAATCTTGCGCGTCGAAGACAAATAACAGGACTGATCCTTTTATGAATTTTGCGCTGATTCTTTTTGTGCTCGTCGTCTTGACGGGCGTAGCGTGGGTGCTGGACAAACTGGTGTTCCTGCCGCGGCGACGCAAGGCGGCCGACTCGGCGATCGAGGAGTTCGATCGCCAGCAGTCGCGCATCGACAAGCGTTTCGCGGATGAAAACGCCGTGCAGACGCGTTCGAAGCTGCGCGACGAGAAGCTGCGCCAGCCGTGGTGGCTGGAGTACACGGCGAGCTTCTTCCCGGTGATCCTGGCGGTGTTCGTCGTGCGTTCGTTCGTCGTCGAGCCGTTCAAGATTCCGTCGGGCTCGATGGTGCCGACGCTGCTCGTCGGCGATTTCATCCTCGTCAACAAGTTCGAATACGGGCTGCGCCTGCCGGTCACGAACACGAAGATCACGCAGGGCAGTCCGCTGTCGCGCGGCGACGTCGTCGTGTTCCGTTATCCGAAGGACGAGTCGGTCGACTACATCAAGCGCGTGATCGGCCTGCCGGGCGATACCGTCGCGTATCAGGACAAGCAGCTCACGATCAATGGTCAGCCGGTGCCCGAAGCGCCGCTGCCCGATTTCTTCGACGACGAGCGCCAGAATTACGCGAAGCAGTTCGAGGAAACGATCGGCAACAAGAAGAACGCGATCCTCAACAACCCGGCCGTGCCGCCGTTCGTGATGGGCGCATACGATTATCCGTTTCGCGACAACTGCACGTACAACAGCCGCGGTGTGATCTGCAAGGTGCCGCCCGGTCACTACTTCATGATGGGTGACAACCGCGACAACAGTGCGGACAGTCGCTACTGGGGTTTCGTGCCGGACCAGAACATCGTCGGCCGCGCGTTCTTCATCTGGATGAACTTCAGCGACCTGAAGCGCATCGGTTCCTTCAACTGATCGCATTCGACTCACTCGCACTACGCGATGCACGGGCCGCGTCGCGTAGTGCCGAACTACTTTAAGAACCGGCGGTAACACCGCCTCGTCACGCCTTTTCGTGTCCGGCCGTGCCGTTTCGGCCCGACCGGCGCCCGCGTTATACTCCTGCACATGCCCCTATCCCAGTTGGAAAGCCGGCTGCGCTACGAATTTCGCAATGCGGAATTGTTGCGCCAGGCTTTGACCCATCGTAGTCACAGTGCCACGCACAACGAACGGCTCGAGTTTCTCGGCGATTCCGTTCTGAATTGCGCGGTGGCCGCCCTTTTGTTCCAGCGTTTCAGCAAGTTGGACGAAGGCGATCTGTCGCGCGTACGCGCCAACCTCGTCAAACAGCAGTCGCTGTACGAAATTGCTCAGGCCCTGAATATCTCGGACGGGCTGCGGCTAGGCGAGGGCGAGTTGCGTAGCGGCGGGTTCCGCCGCCCGTCGATCCTCGCGGACGCGTTCGAAGCCATCATCGGGGCCGTATTCCTCGATGGCGGCTTCGAAGCCGCCCAAGGGGTCATCAAGCGCCTCTATATCCCGATTCTCGACCACATCGATCCGCGCACGCTCGGCAAGGACGCGAAGACGCTGCTGCAGGAATACCTGCAGGGGCACAAGATCGCGCTGCCGACTTACACGGTGGTCGCGACGCATGGTGCGGCGCACAATCAGCAATTCGAAGTCGAATGCACGGTGCCGAAGCTCGACGTGAAGGTGTCGGGCTCCGGTGCGAGCCGGCGCGCGGCCGAGCAGGCTGCCGCGAAGAAGGCGCTCGATGAAGTGATGGCCGCCGCGCCGATGCTGGCCACCAAGCCGAAGCGCTCGAAAAACGCGCGCGGGTCGAAGCATGTCGAACCCGAAATCGTGCCGGGCGTGAAGGGCGTGCAGGAAGCGCTCGATCTGCGCTCGCCGGAGCGGAAGGAACGCGCGGCGGCGCGCGAGGCGAGGGCAGCCGGTGTGGCGCCCGCGGCATCCATGGCGACCGGTACCGAGCCGGCCGCGGCGCCGATGGCCGCGATTCGTGCGGCGCATGTCGACGCGGCGACGGAGAAGGGCGAACGGGCGGCGAAGCCGGCGGCCGACAAGGTTGCCGACAAGCCGGCCGAGCGCACCGACAAGGTTGCGGAGAAGCCCTCGGAAGCCGTACCTGCTGCACGTGCAGCCGACAAGCCGGCTGGCCAGGTGGCCGATCCGGCGGCGGCGTCCGCCGACAAGACTTCCGCCGGTACCGACCCCGCTTCGCGCACGACTGCGCGCGCACGCGACGCCGCGGCGCCGGATTCCGAGACGCCGCCGGGCGGCGCGAGCCTCGCTGCCACACAGGCGCGCGTGGCCGATGCCGACCACTGAATTGCCCATCGATCGTGCCGCGCGCCGCGCGGCCGTTTCCGAACCTGTCTCCCAAACGATATGAACACTCCCGCTCCTACCGGTTTCCGTTGCGGCATGATCGCGATCGTGGGCCGCCCGAACGTCGGCAAGTCGACGTTGATGAACGCACTCGTCGGCCAGAAGATCAGCATCACGTCGCGCAAGGCGCAGACGACCCGTCACCGCATCACCGGCATCAATACGTTCGACGACGCGCAATTCGTGTTCGTCGACACGCCGGGCTTCCAGACCCGCCACAGCACCGCGTTGAACCGTTCGCTGAACCGCGCGGTCACGTCGACGCTCACGTCGGTCGACGTGATCCTGTTCGTGATCGAGGCCGGCCGCTTCGGGCCCGACGACCAGAAGGTGCTCGACCTGATCCCGCCCGGCATGCCGACGCTGCTGATCGCGAACAAGATCGACCGCGTGACCGACAAGGCGACGCTGTTCCCGTTCATGCAGCAGATGAGCGGGTTGCGCGAATTCACTGAGCTCGTGCCGCTGTCGGCGCAGCGCCCGGAAGACATCAAGCGCCTGCTGGACACGATCAAGCCGTACCTGCCGGAAGGCGAGCCGATCTACGGCGAGGACGAACTCACCGATCGCAGCTCGCGCTTCCTCGCAGCTGAAATCCTGCGCGAGAAGGTGTTCCGCTGGACCGGCGACGAACTGCCGTACACGAGCACCGTGCTGATCGACAAGTTCGAGGAAGAAGGGCGCCTGAAGCGCATCTTCGCGACGATCCTCGTCGAGCGCGATTCGCACAAGGCGATGGTGATCGGCAAGAAGGGCGAGAAGCTCAAGCAGATCAGCACCGAGGCGCGGATGGACATGGAGAAGCTGTTCGACGGCCCCGTGTACCTCGAGACCTTCGTGAAGGTGAAGAGCGGCTGGGCCGACAACGAGGCAGGGCTGCGCGCCTATGGGTACGAATGACGCGCTGACGTCGACCGAAGACGCGGTGACGGCCGGTGCGAACGACGCGCCGCTGCCGGCACCGCCCGAACCGCCGCGCAAGGCGCGGCGCGCGACGTCTCGCACGTCCGATTTCCGCGTCGCCGAGCAGCCGGCGTTCGTGCTGCACAGTTACCCGTATCGGGAAACGAGCCTGATCATCGACGTGCTGACGCGTGATCATGGCCGGCTCGCGCTCGTCGCGAAGGGCGCGAAGCGCCCGCACTCCGCATTGCGCGGCGTCCTGCAGACCTTCCAGCCGCTGCTGCTGTCCTGGTCGGGCAAATCCGAGGTGCGCACGCTGACGGGCGCCGAGTGGGTCGGCGGGATGCTGCCGCTCGGCGGAGACGGTCTGCTGTGCGGCTTCTACGCGAACGAGCTGCTCGTGAAATTCTGCGCGCGCGAAGATCCCCAGCCGCCGCTCTTCAATCACTACGTGCTGACCCTCACGCGCCTCGCCCACGGCGAGCCGGCGGTGCAGGTGCTGCGCTCGTTCGAGCGCGTGCTGTTGCGCGAGACCGGCTACGCGATGGCGCTGAACCGCACGGTCGCGCGCCGCGCGGTCGAGCCCGAGCGCCGCTACGTGTTCGATCCCGAGCGCGGCGTGCGCAATGCGGACGACGAAGTCCCATCGCACTGGCCGGTGATTTCCGGACAGACGTTGCTCGATATGGAGCAGGACGATTACCATCGAGCCCAGACGGTTGCGCAAAGCAAGACGCTGATGCGCTTCCTGCTGAACACCTATCTCGGCGGTACGCCGCTTGCCACGCGTCAGATCCTGATCGACCTGCAAAACCTATGAGCTTCTTCCTGACAACGCCCACCGCCATCGACCTCGGCGTGAACATCGACCACGTCGCGACGCTGCGCAATGCGCGCGGCACGACCTATCCCGATCCGATCCGCGCGGCGCTGGCCGCGGAAGAAGCCGGTGCGGATGCGATCACGCTGCACCTGCGCGAGGATCGCCGCCACATCGTCGACGCGGACGTGCGCAAGCTGCGCCCGCTGCTGAAGACGCGCATGAACCTCGAATGCGCGGTGACGGCCGAGATGCTCGATATCGCGTGCGAAGTGCGCCCGCACGACGCGTGCCTCGTGCCCGAGAAGCGCGAGGAACTGACGACCGAAGGCGGTCTCGATGTCGCCGGCCACTTCGAGGCCGTGCGGGCGGCATGCAAGCAGCTCGCCGACGTGGGCGTGCGCGTGTCGCTGTTCATCGACCCGGACGAGACGCAGATCCGTGCCGCGCACGAAGCGGGCGCGCCGGTGATCGAGCTTCACACGGGCCGTTACGCCGAAGCGCACGACGAAGCCGAACAGCAGCGCGAATACGAGCGCATCGTCGCGGGCGTTCAGGCCGGCGCGCAGCTCGGCCTGAAGGTCAATGCCGGTCACGGGCTGCATTACACGAACGTGCAGCAGATCGCTGCGATCGACGGCATCGTCGAACTGAACATCGGCCACGCGATCGTCGCGCATGCGATTTTCGCGGGCTGGGACAACGCGGTGCGCGAAATGAAGGCGATCATGGTCGCCGCGCGCGTTGCCGCGCTGCACGGCGGCGCGCGCTGAAGATGACATGCCGCTGCGCGTCGCGCGTCATGCCTGACCCGGCCCGCCCGGGTCGCACCGGCGCGTACTGACATGGCGATCTACGGCATCGGTACCGACATCGCCCAGGTGAGCCGCATCGCGGCCGTGCTCGAACGCACGGGCGGCCGGTTTGCCGAGAAGGTGCTGGGCCCCGACGAACTGCGCGTGTTCCATGCGCGCCGCGCCCGCTCCGAGGCGCGCGGCATCGCGTTCCTCGCGACGCGATTTTCCGCGAAGGAAGCGTTCTCGAAGGCGATCGGGCTCGGCATGCACTGGCCGATGACGTGGCGTGCGCTGCAGACCCTCAACCACCCGAGCGGCGAGCCGTACGTGGTCGCGTCGGGCGAGCTGGCCGACTGGCTGGCCGCCCGTGGCATCACGGCGCGCGTGACGGTCAGCGACGAACGCGACTACGCGGTGTCGTTCGTGATCGCCGAGACGGATGCGGCGCCTGCACCTGTTTCCCGAACCTCCTCCTGACGGAACTCCCGATTCAATGAAAACGACTCCCGGCCCGGTCATGCTCGACGTCGTCGGCACGGCCCTGTCGCGCGACGATGCGCGGCGCCTCGCGCATCCGAACACCGGCGGCGTGATCCTGTTCGCGCGGCACTTCCAGAACCGTGCGCAACTGACCGCGCTGACCGACTCGATCCGCGCGGTGCGCGAAGACATCCTGATCGCCGTCGATCACGAAGGCGGGCGCGTGCAGCGGTTCCGCACCGATGGCTTCACGGTGCTGCCCGCAATGCGTCGCCTCGGCGAGCTGTGGGATCGCGACGTGCTGCTCGCGGCGAAGGTCGCCACGGCCGTCGGCTACATCCTGGCCGCCGAGCTGCGTGCTTGCGGGATCGACATGAGCTTCACGCCCGTGCTCGACCTCGACTACGGGCACTCGAAAGTGATCGGCGATCGCGCGTTCCATCGCGATGCGCGCGTCGTCACGCTGCTCGCGAAGAGCCTGAACCACGGGCTGTCGCTCGCCGGGATGGCGAACTGCGGCAAGCATTTCCCGGGGCACGGCTTCGCGGAGGCCGACTCGCACGTCGCGCTGCCGACCGACGACCGCACGCTCGACGCGATCCTCAAGCAGGACGTTGCGCCGTACGACTGGCTCGGCCTGTCGTTGTCCGCGGTGATTCCCGCGCATGTGATCTACACGCAGGTCGACAAGCGGCCGGCCGGTTTCTCGCGCGTGTGGTTGCAGGACATCCTGCGCGGGCGGCTCGGCTTCACGGGCGCGATCTTCAGCGACGACCTGTCGATGGAAGCCGCGCGCGAAGGCGGCACGCTCACGCAGGCGGCCGACGCCGCGCTCGCGGCCGGATGCGACATGGTGCTCGTCTGCAACCAGCCGGATGCGGCCGAGGTCGTGCTGAACGGGCTGAAAGCGCGGGCAACGGACGAGTCGGTGCGACGCATCAAGCGGATGCGCGCGCGCGGCAAGGCGCTCAAGTGGGACAAGCTGATCGCGCAGCCCGAGTATCTGCAGGCGCAGGCGCTGTTGAGCAGCGCACTGGCCTGAGCGGGGAAGGGACGGCGCGGTGCGCGCCATTCCGGTCGCCGAAACAAAAAGCCGCGCAATCGCGCGGCTTTTTTATGGCTTACTGCCGGCGTGAACCAGGCAGCTTCGGGAATCAGGCCAGTCGGTGACGTGAATTAATGCGCAACTAACGGTCAATGCCTGTCAGCGCCTGCCTGCATCGCTGCCCGCTCAGTTCACCTTCATCCGCTGCAGCTTGTTGTACAGCGTCTTCGGGCTGATGCCGAGCAGCGTTGCCGCGCGGTGGCGCGTGCCGCCGACTGCGTCGAGCGTCGCGCGGATCAACAGATCCTCGACGTCGGACAGCGGCGTGCCGACCTTGATCTGCACGCTGCTGCCGTTCAGCGCGGCGCCGGCCGAGAAGCTCGGTTCGCCCGCGCGCAGCGTCTCGATGAAATCGCCCGATGCGTCGTACGCGAAGCGCACGCGCTCCTGCAGCTCGCGCACGTTGCCCGGCCATTCGTAGGACAGGCATTCGCGCACGAAACCCGGCGCCGCGCGCTTGTCGGTCGTGCTGCGGCCGGTTGCGCGCGCTTCGCGGTTCAGTTCGTCGATCAGTGCGTCCGCGATCGCGAGCGCGTCGCCGTCGCGCTCGCGCAGCGGCGGCATCGTGATCGACGCCGCATCGAGGCGCAGCCACAGATCCTCGCGCAGCGTGCCATTTGCGACTGCTTCGCGCGCCGGGCGGCGCGTGGTTGCGATCAGCCGGAAATCGCTCGTGATCGAGCTGGTGCCGCCGATCCGCATGAAGTTCTGCGAATCGAGCGCATGCAGCAGCGCTTCCTGCAGCACGAGCGGCAGCGCGGTGATTTCGTCGAGGAACAGCGTGCCGCCGCCGGCCTGCTCGAACAGGCCCGATTCGCGGCGCTCGGCGCCGTCGAAGGCGCCGCGCTCATGGCCGAACAGCACGCTGTCGAGCGATGCGCCGTGGCGGCCGGCCTGCGCGATGGTCCGGCAGTCGAACGACACGAACGGCCCCTTGCGGCGCCGGCTCAGGTCGTGCAGCGTGCGCGCGGCCAGCTTCTTGCCGGTACCGGCTTCGCCCGAGAACAGCACGGCTGTTTCGGTGCGCGCGTTGTGCTCGATCATGTCGTACACGTGCTGCATCGCGTCGCTGCGGCCGACCAGCGCGCCGAAGCGGCCGAGATGGCGCAGCGAGGCGCGCAACGACTGCACTTCGTCGATCAGTTCGTACGGGCGCGGGATCCGCGCGAGCAGGCTGCGCAGGCGCGGAATGTTGATCGGCTTCAGCAGGTAATCCCAGATACCGTGACGCAGGCCCTCGATGGCGCTTTCGACCGTCGCATTGCCGGTCAGCACGATGACGGGCAGCGAGCCGTTCGGCTGTTGCTGCGGCAGGTGCTGGAGCAGGTCGAACCCGCTGCCGTCCGGCAGGTTCAGGTCGACGAGCACGACGTCGGGAATGGAGCGGCCGAGCGCCGTGCGCGCTTCGGCGAGCGACGTGGCCGTGTCGACCGAGAAGCCGTCCGCGGCGAGCAGCGCGGTGAGGCCGGACAGACTGTTGGGATCGTCTTCGACAATCAGGGCGTGTGGCATGGTGGACGCGAGTCGAGTCAAGAGAGGCGGGCTGTCGGCCAACGGGGCCGCAACCGCATGTCAGATTAAAAACTGATTTTATGCCCCGCTGAACGCGTAACGAGCATTATTTCTCCGGCGCTATAAAACAGTTACCGATGATACAAATTGAATATCTTTACCGGTGGATTTTGTGCTTTACATGAGCCTGACACCCGCCCGGTTGTTGGCGCCGGACAAACAAAAAGCGCCCCGAAGGGCGCTTTGTTCGATGCGGGTACTGCTGGCGATTACGCGCGGCTGCGGTATTCGTTCGTACGCGTATCGATTTCGATCTTGTCGCCGGTATTGCAGAACAGCGGCACTTGCAGTTCGAAGCCCGTTGCGAGCTTGGCGTTCTTCAGCACCTTGCCCGACGACGTGTCGCCCTTGACTGCCGGTTCCGTGTAGGTGATCTCGCGAACGAGGACCGTCGGCAGTTCGACCGAGATGGCCTTCTCGTTGTAGAACACGACTTCGCAAGCCATGCCGTCTTCGAGGTAGTTCAGCGCTTCGCCCATCATTTCCGCTTCGACTTCGAACTGGTTGTAGTCGGCGTCCATGAACACGTACATCGGATCGGCGAAGTACGAGTACGTCACTTCCTTGCGGTCGAGCACGACGACGTCGAACTTGTCGTCAGCCTTGTAGACCGCTTCCTGGCCTGCGTTCGTCAGCAGGTTCTTCATCTTCATCTTGACGACGGCGGAGTTACGGCCCGACTTGTTGTATTCGGCCTTGGCGATGACCCATGCGTCGCTGCCGATCTGCACGACGTTGCCTACGCGGAGTTCCTGTGCGGTTTTCATAAAAAACTGTCCTGATCAAATCAAATAAATAGGTGCCTGAGCGTTGCGCAACGGCTGACGGTGCAAGCGTGCGTTCCGGTGGACGCCAAAAGCGAGCGCTTGCCTGGTCAGCCGTCGGATAACCGCTTATTTTAACTGAGATTTTGCATATTCCGCCAGCTTTCCGGCGAGATCGCCGACGGCCGCGAGCGCATCGGCCCAGCGGGCCGCGTTGGCGTCCAGTGCCGCACGGTGCTGCCAGAAATCGGCCCAGTCGGGCGTGCCGACGCCGTTCCAGGCATGCCAGAACCGCTCGAGTGCCGCGCGCGGCGCGTCCGCGAGGCCGGCCGACAGGTGCGCGAGCGCGGCATCGAGCTTCGGCAGGTGCACGTCGTCGGCCTGCGGGTAGATGTGCCACACGAACGGCTTGCGTGCCCACTGCGCCCGGACGAACGAATCCTCGCCGCGCACGAAATTGATGTCGGCCACCCACAGCAACGGATCGTAGTCGGCCTGGGGGACGAACGCGAGCCCGTGAGCCGTCAGGTTACCGCTGTTCGCATGCGTGCCCGCGCAGAACGACTCGACCCCGAAAAAGCGCGCGACGGCAGGCGACACGCGGCCGGCCGGCACGAGTGCGACGACCGGCGACGGGCCGTCGCGCCACTGCGCGAGCAGCGCGTCGACGGCCGGATTCTCGTAGGCGAACAGGCTGACGACCGTGGTGCCGGGGGCCGGCGGCGGGCCGCCAGTCGCGCGTCGCCACCAGGCGTCTTGCGCCGCGGCGTCGGTCTCGAAGGCCGTGCGGCGCGTATCGAGATCGTGCTCCTTCAGGACGCCGCCGGTGCCGGCCGACAGGCCTGGGAAGAAAAACGTCTTCAGCAGCGGGTAGCGCGGATGCGGCGACGGCCGCAGATGGAAATCGGCGACCCAGTCCTCGGCGCTCAGGTATTCGAGGTTGATCCACACGGGGCGACGGGCGCGGCGTGCCATCGCCGCGAGATACGCGCCGGGCAGCTCGCACGCGAACGCTTCGATCACGACATCGGCGATCTCCAGCGCGTCGCCGACTTCCGCATGCCAGTGCTCGACCACGATCGCGTCGACCGTCTGGCGCCCCGCGTCGGGATCGACCCCGGGCAGCAGGCGCGCGAACGTGCGCAGGTCGTCGACGAACAGGCGAACCTGCCAGCCGTGCTCGTGCGCGAGCTGGCGCGCGACGCGCCAGCAGACGCCGATGTCGCCGAAATTGTCGACCACCGTACAGAAGAGGTCGCAGGCGATCGGTTCGCCCGGCGGGAGCGGTGCGGCGGGCAGGGGGGCAGCGGTGGTGCGTGGCATCGAAGCGGGGCGGTGAATGCTCTAAACTGGCGATTCTAATAGACCCGTTCCGCGTTACAAGGCGCCCGGATCACGCATGACATCCCCTGAAGCTTCCGATACCCCGTTCGAACCGAAGAAGATCCTCGCGCAGCTGCCGCACATGCCCGGCGTCTATCGCTATTACGACACGGCGGGCGCCGTGCTCTATGTCGGCAAGGCGCGCGATCTGAAGAAACGCGTATCGAGCTATTTCACGAAGACGCAGCTGTCGCCGCGTATCGCGATGATGGTCACGCGCATCGCGCGCATCGAGACGACCGTCACGCGGTCGGAGGCCGAGGCGCTGCTGCTCGAGAACAACCTGATCAAGGCGCTCGCGCCGCGCTACAACATCCTGTTTCGCGACGACAAGTCGTATCCGTACCTGAAGCTCACCGCGCACCGATTTCCGCGGATGGCCTACTACCGCGGCTCGGTCGACAAGCAGAACCAGTATTTCGGGCCGTTCCCGAGCGCCTGGGCCGTGCGCGAGAGCATCCAGATCCTGCAGCGCGTGTTCCAGTTGCGTACCTGCGAGGATTCGGTCTTCAACAACCGCACGCGGCCGTGCCTGCTGCACCAGATCGGGCGCTGCACGGCGCCGTGCGTCGGCGCGATCTCCGACGAGGATTACGCGATCGACGTGTCGAACGCCGCGCGCTTCCTGCTCGGCCGGCAGTCCGAAGTGATGAAGGAGCTCGAGCAGAAGATGCACGCGTTCGCGGCCGAGCTGAAATTCGAGCAGGCGGCGGCCGTGCGCAACCAGATGAGCTCGCTCGCGACGGTGCTGCACCAGCAGGCGATCGAGGTCGGCAGCGACAGCGACGTCGACATCCTGGCCGTCGTCGCGCAGGGCGGGCGCGTGTGCGTGAACCTCGCGATGGTGCGTGGCGGCCGGCATCTCGGCGACAAGGCGTATTTCCCGACGCACGTCGAAAGCGCGCTGACACTCGCCGAGGGCGGTATCGGCGACGAGTCCGAGCTTGCGGAGGCGGAGGCGGCCGCCGCGGCCGTCGACGTATTGCCCGACCTGCCCGCGGAAGAACCCGGCCGCACGCGCGCCGACGCGGCGGCGTCGGTCGAGGCCGAGGTGCTCGACGCGTTCATCGCGCAGCACTATCTCGGCAATCGCGTGCCGCCAGTGCTCGTCGTGAGCCATGCGCCCGCGAGCCGCGACCTGCTCGAGTTGCTGTCCGAGCAGGCCGGCCACAAGGTGTCGCTGGTGCGGCAGCCGCAGGGGCAGCGGCGCGCGTGGCTGTCGATGGCCGAACAGAATGCGCAGATCGCGCTCATGCGGCTGCTGTCGGAGCAAGGCTCGCAGCAGGCGCGCACGCGCGCGCTCGCGGAGACGCTCAGCTACGAATGCGACGATCTCGCGACACTGCGGATCGAATGCTTCGACATCAGTCATACGATGGGCGAGGCGACGCAGGCGTCGTGCGTGGTCTACCACCATCACAAGATGCAGTCGGGCGAATACCGCCGCTACAACATCACCGGGATCACGCCGGGCGACGACTACGCGGCGATGCGGCAGGTGCTCACGCGCCGCTACGAGAAGATGGTCGAGCAGGCCGCGCAGGCGGCTGCCGCCGACGATGCGGCCGGGATCGACGGCGAGTCGACGCGCCAGGCCGAGGCGTCGAGCCTGCTGCCGAACATCGTGCTGATCGACGGCGGCAAGGGTCAGGTCGAAATCGCGCGCCAGGTGTTCACCGAGCTCGGCCTCGACACGTCGATGCTGGTCGGCGTCGCGAAAGGCGAGGGGCGCAAGGTCGGCCTCGAGACGCTCGTGTTCGCGGACGGCCGCACGCCGCTCGAACTCGGCAAGGAGAGCGCCGCGCTGATGCTCGTCGCGCAGATCCGCGACGAGGCGCACCGCTTCGCGATCACCGGCATGCGCGCGAAACGCGCGAAGGCGCGCCAGACGTCGCGGCTCGAGGAGCTCGAGGGCGTCGGCGCGAAGCGCCGGCAGCGGCTGCTCGCGCGGTTCGGCGGGTTGCGCGGCGTGGTTGCCGCGAGCGTCGAGGAGCTCGCGAGCGTCGAGGGCATCTCGCACGCGCTCGCCGAGCAGATCTACAAGCAGCTTCACTGACGCGGCCGTGCGGCCGGCTGCGTTGCCAGCGTTCTTGTGGCAGGCCGGTCGACACGGCACAATTGCGAATCCTTTACTGTCCCGCATGCCATGCCGTTCAATTTCCCGATTTTCCTGACGTGGGTACGGATCGTGCTGATCCCGCTCGTCGTCGGCGTGTTCTATCTGCCGGACACGGTGATGGGCGGCGCGCACCGCAATCTCGCGGCGGCGGCGATCTTCATACTCGCGGCGCTGACCGACTGGTTCGACGGCTATCTCGCCCGCAAGTGGAACCAGACGTCGTCGTTCGGCGCATTTCTCGATCCGGTGGCGGACAAGCTGATGGTGACGGCCGCGCTGCTGATCCTCGTGCAGATTTCGCGGGTCGACGCGGCGATCGCACTCGTGATCGTCGGCCGCGAGATTGCGATTTCGGCGCTGCGCGAGTGGATGGCACAGATCGGCGCGTCGAAGAGCGTCGCGGTGAACCAGCTCGGCAAGTTCAAGACCGCCTGCCAGATGGTCGCGATTCCGATGCTGCTGTTTTACGGGCCGCTGCCGCTCGGCGTCGCGACGATCGACACGCGCGTGTGGGGCGAATGGCTGATGTATCTCGCCGCGGTGCTGACGATCTGGTCGATGCTGTACTACATGAAGCTCGCATGGCCGCAAATTCGCGAGCGCGGGGGCGCGTGACCTGCGCCGCGGATTCGGCGGAGCAGGTTTTTTGGAAAAAGGGCTGGAAAAGCTCTTGACACACGAATGTGCCTTCGACATAATCTCGCTTCTCCGCTGCACGACGAAGTAAGTGTGTGACGGGGAAGCAGTAGCGCAGCAATACGCGGGAGTAGCTCAGTTGGTAGAGCGCAACCTTGCCAAGGTTGAGGTCGCGAGTTCGAGACTCGTCTCCCGCTCCAGATTTTTCTGGCAGCGTGTTGTACGGCAAAGCGCTGCAGATGCAGGACACATGCGGGAGTAGCTCAGTTGGTAGAGCGCAACCTTGCCAAGGTTGAGGTCGCGAGTTCGAGACTCGTCTCCCGCTCCAGATTTTATCTGGCAGCGTGTTGTACGGTAAAGCGCTGCAGATGCAGGACAATGCGGGAGTAGCTCAGTTGGTAGAGCGCAACCTTGCCAAGGTTGAGGTCGCGAGTTCGAGACTCGTCTCCCGCTCCAAGTAATGGGGAAGCCACGCTTCCCTTTTTATTTGATGGACCGATGGTCCTCGAATAAAAATCTGTCGCTTGCCTCATGGCATCCGGACAGTCCGCTTTTGGCGCGATAGCAAAGCGGTTATGCAGCGGCCTGCAAAGCCGTTTAGGCCGGTTCGACTCCGGCTCGCGCCTCCAGGTAGAACGAGATAAAGCCCCGCTTCGGCGGGGCTTTTCTTTTTCTGCGTCACTTTCGTTCCACCCGGAAAGTCGCCGAGGCGGATCGCTTGCGCATGACGTTCGCCTTTTCTCCACGACGTAAAAATCAGTGATGTCCGGATGGACGTGGCGCGTGCAGTCGACTGGTCGCCGATGCGGTCAATTTTTTGGCGCGTGTGGTACAGTCGGCAGCGGCGTAACACCACGCCTCCACTCCGCGGAAAGGGTTCACACCCAGGTCGAGCATCTCACCGCATGTTCATGCGACTCCTAGCCGATAAGCGGATACGGCTGCCTCTGGAGATCGTATGCCTCAAGATCCTCGCGCCACGGCGCAAAACGGTCACATCGACCTCGTTCGGCAGCGCAAGCGTGCCAAGCAACTTCTCAAGCAACTCCAGGCGGGAATTCCGGTTGCCGGACCGGGCGAGAACCTGCGCCGTGCGGCTTCCCCCGTGCTTGCCGACGCCCAATGGCTGATCGCGCGCGAACTGGGATTTGCCAGCTGGCCGAAACTCAAGTCGCATGTGGACGCCGTCGAGTTCGCCGCACGGCATCCGGAATTTGCCGCCAATGACACGGCAGATACCCAGCATTGGCGTTGCGGCAACGACATCGCGCATAGTCTGCGCGTAGCCGGATTTCGTGGGGAATATCACGTGTTCGCCGATCCGTACTGCATGGGCCCGGTTCCCAGGCTGGAGCCGGAGGCGTTCATCGACACGCGTTGCGAGTTCATCAGCCAGTGTTTCGATATCCCGCTGCCGGCGGTTCGACAGCGCGCGGCGACCGAGTACGGCGCGTTGTCGAAGCTGTCGCAGGCCAGGCATGCCGTACTCTGGTGCGAAGCGGATGCGTACGATCAGCTCTTCCTGATCGCCGTTCTTGCAAACATGACGCGACGGCCGGAATCGTTGGAACTGGTCGAGATCGACAGCGTGCCGGGCGTCGATCGTTTCGTCGGCCTGGGGCAACTGGCGCCGCAGGTGCTCGCATGGCTATGGCCGCGTCGACGTGAGCTGACCGACGACGCGTTCTCGCTCGCACGCGAGGCCTGGGACGCCTATCGCGATGCGACGCCGCTTGCTTGGGCGGCGCTTTGCAGGGAGGCGAGTCCCAGCCTTCCGCTGCTGGCCCCGGCACTGAGGCGTCAGTTGCAGGAGTTGCCGTCGGTGCGTGATGGCCTCGGTCTGACGGAAAGGCTCGCGCTGGAGACTATTCGCGACGGTGACGGACTTGCCTGGTCGCAGGTGTTTGCCGAGTTGAACCTGCGTCGCGATCCGCTGCCGTTCCTGGGTGACGCGATGTTTTACGCGATGATGCGCCCGCTGGTCGAAGGCGCCTGTCCGCTGATCAAGGTGCATGACGAACTGCCCGAGCGAGAAAAGTGCATCGTTGGCCTGACCCCGCTTGGCGAGCAGGTGCTGCAAGGAAAGGCGTATTGGCAGGATCACTGCGACGTGCCGCGCTGGGTGGGCGGCACGCAAATACTGCCGCGCAGCACCCATTGGGCTTTGGATGACAACTTCACACCGGTGCTGCGCCATCGTTTTGATTGAGCAGGGGCAATCGACTGATCGCGGTTCGCGATAGCCATGTCCGACCGGCTGCAATCACCTCATCGCGGATGCGGAAGTTTTTGTCCGGGTGAGCGCGAGTGGCGTTGATCGGGTTGCGTCGGCGCATAGGTTCGGCGTCGCGAGCCATGAAGCGGTGTTGGCCTGCAAAGCCTTGTGCGGGTAGGCGCCTCCAACTCGCGCTCCCGAAAAAAAGCCCCGCTTTGGCGGGGCTTTTTCGTCTCACGCGCCGGCCCTGACACGGGCAGGGTCGGAAGGGCGTGCAATTCTCCCGAATGCCTGTTCCGCCATGGGGTGGGCCGATGCCGGAAGCGCGCAACGATGCCGCTCAACCATCCACCGGCTGCGTCGGCGTGTCGAGCGTCAACTGATAGAACGCCGCGTCGAGCCACCGGCCGAACTTGAATCCCGCCTGCGTGACCGTGCCCGAGTGCACGAATCCCAGCTTCGTATGCAGTGCGACGCTCCCCGCATTGGTTGCATCGATGCAGCCGACCACCACGTGCACCTGCGCTTCGCGCGCGCGCCGGACCACTTCGCGCAGCAGCACCTCGCCAAGCCCGCGGCCGCGCTGGTCGCGATGCACGTACACGCTGTGTTCGACCGTGTATTTGAAGGCGGGAAACGCGCGGAACGTGCCCCAGCTTGCGAAGCCAAGCAGCGTGCCCGACGCGTCGACCGCGCCGATGACCGGGAAGCCGCCCGCACGCTTCGCCGCGAACCACGCGACCATCGCTTCCGGCGGACGCGGCTTGTAGTCGTACAGCGCGGTCGAGGTCGCGATCGCGTCGTTCAGGATCTCGAGGATGGCCGGCGCGTGCTCGGCCTCGCTGCAGTCGATCAGGCGCACGTCGTCGCGCTGTTTCGGGGAATTCATAGAGGCTCCTGTGGGCAGTAATGGAGTCGCGCGCACGGCGGCTGCGACGACGCGTTCATCAGGGATTCCGCACGCCGGCAGCGGCAGACGCATCGCAGATCACGACGACATAGCGCGCGGCCTGCGACGACGGATTGCTGAAAATCAGCGGCTGGTCGAGCCGCATGGCCAGACAGTCGCCTTCGTGGAGTTCGTGAAGCGCGTCGCCGAACGTGACGTCGACGCGGCCGCTGATGACCCACACCTGCTGATGCAGCGCGCTTTCGCGCCCGCCGCTGTCGTACGCGACGCGCGCACCGGGCGGGAAGTCCACCTCGACGAGCTGGATCGGCGACGGCCAGCCGGCCGGGGAGAGGTTGCGGCGCACATAGCCGGACGCCGGATCCCGCCATTCGGCCTGCTGCGCGCGGCGTGCCAGCGGTTGCGCGGGCGTGTCGTGCTGATCGCCGCCGAACAGCCCGGCCAGCGACACGCCGAGCCCGGCCGCGAGCTTGTCGAGCACGACAGCCGTCGGGCTGGCCGATGCGCGTTCGATGAGCGAGATCATCGAACGGCTGACGCCGGAGCGCGCGGCCAGCGCATCGAGCGTGTAGCCTCGCACGGTGCGCAGGTCGCGCACGCGCCGGGCGATGCGTTCGTTGATGCCGGTGTCGTCGGCAACGGCGGTGGCTGATTCTTTCATGATGGATTTATTTTCCAGCAAACTGGAATTTGCTGTCAACGGGGTGGGTGGCTGTGGGCCAACGTCTCGACGGAGTCCGAATGGCTTGCCCGGCAGTCGGGCGAGGCGTAATATACGAATCGACTATGTTTCGTTTAATTGGGGATATATGGGCATCATCAAGATTTCCGAGCACATGCACGAGCGGCTGCGCTCGACCAGCACGGCGCTGAGCCGCTCGATCAACGCGCAAGCCGAACACTGGCTGCGCGTCGGGATGCTCTCGGAACTCAATCCGGCGCTGTCCTATGGCGACATCTGCCGGATGCTGATCGAGGCCGAGGCGCGGGGCAGCGAGGCGGGGCCGGCGGAACCGGTCGAGCACGGCATCGAGCAGGTGGCGTAATGGCGAAGCGAGAAATCCCGATCCGCGGCGCCGCGGAAATCGCCAAGTCGCGCGAAGCCGCGAAGCTCGCGTCGCAGGTGCTGGAGATGCTCACCGAGCATGTGAAGCCGGGCGTCACGACCGACGATCTCGACGTGCTGTGCCGCAACTACATCGTCGACGTGCTCGGCGCGATTCCGGCCAACATCGGCTATCACGGCTATCCGAAAACCGTGTGCGCGTCGGTCAACCACGTCGTGTGCCACGGCATCCCGTCGTCGCGGCCGCTGCGCGACGGCGACATCGTGAACCTCGACATCGCGGTGATCAAGGACGGCTGGTTCGGCGATACGAGCCGCATGTATTTCGTCGGTGAACCGAACGAGCTCGCGCGGCGGCTCGTTGCGACGACCTATGAGGCGATGCACGCGGGCATTCGCGCGGTGCGTCCGGGCGCAACGCTCGGCGACGTCGGCTACGCGATCCAGCAGGTCGCGCATCGCGAAGGATTCAGCGTGGTTCGCGAGTATTGCGGGCACGGCATCGGCGATGTCTATCACGACGAGCCGCAGGTGCTTCACTACGGCCGCCCGGGGACCGGCGTGCCGCTCCGGCCGGGGATGATCTTCACGATCGAGCCGATGCTCAACGCGGGCAAGCGCGACACGCGCATGCTGGCGGACGGCTGGACGGTCGTCACGAAGGACCATTCGCTGTCGGCGCAATGGGAGCACATGGTCGTGGTGACGGAAACGGGCTTCGAGGTGCTGACCGAGGACGCGAAGCCGCAGGCGTTCCCGGCGCTGTCCGGCACGCACGCCGCCTGACGCCCGCCGGGCACCGCGAAGGGCGGTGCAGCGGCTCAGCGAAACGGGCCCCTTTGCGGGGCCCGTTTCATTTTGGTTTTTGTCCGAGGTCGCGCGGCGCGATTCACGCGCGAACGCGGCGGCCGGCTGCTCGGTGGAGGAGTGCGGCCTGGCCGCGGCTCAACCGCGCGCCTTTTGCCATGCGGATTCGACGAACACGCGGCACAGTGCTTCCATCCCCTGGCGGTCTTCGTCGTCGAAGCGCGCGGCAACCGGGCTGTCGACGTCCCACACGCCGATCAGCGTGCCGTCGCCGGCCACCAGCGGCACGACGATTTCGGATTCCGATGCCGCGTCGCATGCGATATGGCCGGGGAAGTCATGCACGTCGCGCACGACCTGCGTTTCGCGCGTCTGCGCGGCCGTGCCGCATACGCCCTTGCCGAGTGCGATCCGCACGCAGGCGGGCTTGCCCTGGAACGGCCCGACCACGAGTTCCGTTCCGTCGAAGAAGTAGAAGCCGGCCCAGTTGAGACGGTCGAGCGAGTGATAAACGAGTGCGGCGAAGTTGGCCGCGTTCGCGGTCAGGTCGCGTTCGGACTCGACGAGCGCGCGCGCCTGCTCGACGAGCGTCGCGTAGTGATCGGCCTTGGAGGCGTGGGTGTCGTTGGACAGCGTGAACATGGCGGGAAAGCGGTCAGGGTTGTGGAATGCGCGATGCGCGTACCGCAGTCTACGGCACGCGCGCCCGGTTTGCAGCGCCTGGTCACGTGTGACGCGGCGCGCTCAATCGGGTTCGAGTTCGGCAAACCGTTCCGCCAGAAAGTCGAGCAGCGCGCGCACCGCGGGCAGCAACCCCCGGCGCGACGCGAACACCGCATGGACGATCTCGCGGCGCGGCGCCCAGTCAGGCAGCATGGTCGTCAGCTCGCCGCGCGCGACCTCATCGCGCACCATCATCGTCGGCAACTGCACGACGCCGACACCTGCGACGGCCGCCGCGCGGAGCGCGAGCATGCCGCCCGTCACGAAGCGCGGCTGGTGATGGATTTCCGCGTGAGCGCCGTCCGGCCCGCGCAGCCGCCACACGTGCGCGGACTGCGGGACGCCGTGATCGAGGCTGGGCAGGCGCGCGAGATCGGCGGGAACGGCCGGTGCACCATGCTCGCGCAGCAGCGCGGGGCTCGCGACGAGGCACTGGCCGCGCTCGGCCAGCACGCGCAGCGCGAGATCGCTGTCTTCGAGCGGCGGCGGGCGTACGCGGATCGCGACGTCGATCCCTTCGCCGACCACGTCGACGCGCCGGTTGGTCGCTTCCAGATGAATTTCGACGCGCGGGCACGCGATCATGAACGCGGCGATCATCGTGCCGACCAGCGAATCGAGCAGCACGATCGGGCAACTGACGCGCACGATGCCGCGCGGCTCCTCGTGCAGCAGCGCGATCGCCTCGTCGGCCGCATCGGCCTCGACGAGCATCGCGCGGCAATGTGCGTAATAGGTCTGACCGACGTCGGTGACCGTGAAGCGGCGCGTCGAGCGCTGGATCAGCCGCATCCCGAGCCGCGCCTCGAGCAGCGCGATGCGGCGGCTCAGCTTCGACTTCGGCATGTCCAGCGCCCGCCCGGCCGGTGCGAAGCCGCCGTGTTCGACGACCTGCACGAAGTAATAGAGATCGTTCAGATCCCGCGCTTTATCGTTCATGAAATGGAACGCTGAGTGCGATTTTGGCAGTCTACCGGATCGATCGTTCCACCACTATATTTCTACCCAGGATGCGAAACACGTGTTTCGCCGCAATTCGGAGAAAGCAATGAAGAAGATCCAGGGTGTGTACAGTGCGCCGCGCGGCCATTGGGTCGGCGACGGTTTCCCGGTGCGTTCGATGTTCAGCTACCAGTCTCACGGCGCGCACCTGAGCCCGTTCCTGCTGCTCGATTACGCCGGCCCGGCCACGTTCGAGCCGGGTTCGCCCTCGACGCCGCGCGGTGTCGGCCAGCACCCGCACCGCGGGTTCGAGACCGTGACGATCGTCTATGACGGCGAGGTCGCGCACCGCGACTCGACCGGCGCCGGCGGCGTGATCGGCCCGGGCGACGTGCAGTGGATGACGGCCGCAAGCGGGATCCTGCACGAGGAATTCCACTCGGAAGGGTTCACGAAGAGCGGCGGCCCGCTCGAAATGGTGCAGCTGTGGGTGAACCTGCCCGCCGCGGACAAGATGGGGGCGCCCGGCTACCAGACGCTGCTGAACGCCGACATCCCCGTGGTCGAACTGCCGGACGGCGCGGGGCATGCGCGGATTATCGCGGGTGAACTCGACGGTCGGCGCGGCCCGGCCCGCACGCATACGCCGATCGACGTGTGGGACGTGCGGCTCGTCGGTGGCGGCCATGCGCGCTTCCCGGTCGCCGAAGGGCGCACGCTCGCGGTGGTCGTGCTGAGCGGTACCTTGCAGGTGAACGGCGAGACGGTTGCCCGCGAAGCGCAGTTCGTGCAGCTCGGCCGCGACGGCAGCGACGTCGAGATCGAAGCGAACGGCGACGCGAAGCTGCTGATCCTGAGCGGCGAACCGATCGACGAACCCGTCGTCGGTTACGGGCCGTTCGTGATGAACTCGCAAGCGGAGATCCGCACCGCGATCGAGGATTTCAACAGCGGCCGTTTCGGCCAGATGCCGGCATGACGGACAGGCCCCGCGCAATGCGGGGCTTTTTTTTCGCGCGCGGGCAGTCGGTCGCGCGGTGAGTGCGCTTCGAGGCATAATCGACGATTGCCGCGCGCCGGCCGGCGCGCCCGAATCAGAAAGAACCGACCATGAACGCATCTGCATCCGCCGCATCCCCAAGCGCCGCCGATCTCGACTGGCGCTGGAAATCCTTCGACGCACTGACGGCGCGCGAAGTCTATTCGATCCTCGAAGCGCGCAGCGCGGTGTTCGTCGTCGAGCAGAACTGCGTGTATCGCGACATCGACGACGCGGACCAGGCCGCATGGCACCTGGCCGCCTTCGATCCGGCCGGTCGCCTGGCCGGCTATCTGCGTGTGCTGCTGCCCGATGCGCAGAACACCGACGTACGCATCGGTCGCGTGCTGACGACCGCCGCGTTTCGCGGCGCGGGCCTCGGCAACGGGCTGCTGTCGCGCGCGCTCGAACATATCCGCGCGCAGTGGCCGGATACGCCGGTGAGCCTGCATGCGCAGGCCCACTTGCAGCGTTTCTATGGGGCATTCGGCTTCACGCCGAGTTCGGACGTGCACGACGAGGACGGCATCCCGCACGTGTGGATGAGCAGCGCGCGCGCGTAATGCGCTACGCGCCGCGCAGCTGTCAGGGCGCGGCGTGTGCGACCGATGGCCGGTCCGTGCGCTGCGCGGCCCGTTCGCCGATCAGGCGGCCGCGGGCGGACAGCCGCAGCCAGTGCCGCAGCGCGATCAGCGCGCCGATCACGCTCATCATCGAGCCGGGAATCCACAGCAGCAGGCCGCCGATCTGCTGATCGCGCAGCGGGCTCAACCACGTGAACGCGCGGCCGCAGATCGAATAGATCGGATACAGCTCGTGCGGCGTGAAGAAGATCAGCGCACCGAGCGCGATCTGCGGCGGGATCGCCGCGACGACGATCAGGATCCGGCGGCCCGGCGACAGCCGTGCGGGCGGCGCGGGACGCGGATCGACGACGAGCCACCAGAACAGCAGCCCGTCGATCACCATGCTCCAGTTCATCACGCGATAGAGACGCCAGTCGAGCATCGCGATGAAGTGGATCGGCGACAGCAGCCAGAAATAGATCAGTCCGACGAACAGCACGACTGCGACGACGGGATGGAACACCACGTCGAGCGTCGCGCGCACGGGTGCCCACGCGAGCGCGGGGCGCACGAAACGCTGCCGCCAGCGAAACGGGATGCCCGCGCGAATCGCCGCGCCCGGATAGGACAGCGCGATGAAGAACGGCCCGAGGTGGTGCAGCACGAGGTGCTGCGCGCGGTGCAGGAAGAACTCGTGCTCGAAGAAATAGTCGAGCCGCGTATGCAGCGCGATGTAGAGCGCCGTCAGCCCGAACCAGAACGAGAACTGCCGCAGCGGCGACACCTTCGCCTTCTTCACGCCGCGCGCGAACAGCACGGCAGCGGTCAGCACCGCGATCACCACGGTGGGCGACGGTTCCCACGGATCGAGCCAGTACAGGACGTTCATCGCGCGCGCATCACTTTGCCTGGGCCGGCGACTTCACGGCGAACGGCGCATCGACCGTTTCGCCGTCGGAGAATTTCAGGCGCAGGTGCACGGTGTCGCCCGGCTTGATCGCGTGCTTCGGCTCCTCCAGCATGAAGTGGTAGCCGCCTGGTGCGATGTCGACCTTGCCGCGCGCGGGGATCGTCAGCTTGTCGACCATTTCCATCTTCTGCGTCGAGCCGTTCGAGACGGTCTGGTGCAGCATCGCCATGCCGTAGTCGGGGCTGTCGACGTCGACGAGATCGACCGGCTTGTCGCTCGTGTTCACGAGCGTCACGTAGCCGCCGGCGGGCAGCTTGTTCGGCAGCCAGCGCACCCATGCGTTCTGCGCGGTGATCGCGCCGGCGGCATACGCGTGGGCGCCGGCGCACAGCGCGGCGAGGAGGGCGAGCGTCTTGAGTGTCGTTTTCGTTTTCATGTCGGGATGAATTCAGGTCGTGGAGGCGGTGTCGATGATCCGGCGCACATCGGCGGCGATGGCGTCGGGCGAGTCGCGGTCGGTCGCAAGCAGGCGCGCGCGGCCGCTTGCGTCGAAGATGTAGACGGCCGAGCTGTGCGTGACTTCGTAGCCGCCGGACGGATCGCGCTTTTCCATCTGATACGCGACGCGATAGCGTTTCGCGAGCGATTCGATCTGGCGGTCGGTGCCGGTCAGGCCGCGCGCATGCGCGGCGTCGAACGCGGCGACGTACGATTGCATCGCCTGCGGCGTGTCGCGCGCAGGGTCGACCGACACGAACAGGATGCGCACGTCGTTTGCCTGCGGGCCGAGCTTCGCCAGCACTTCCATCAGCCGCGCCATCGTTTCGGGGCAGACATCGGGGCAGTGCGTATAGCCGAAGTAGACGAGCGCGACCTGGCCGTGGAACGCATCGGCGTCGACGGGATGGCCGTCGCCGCCCGTCAGCGTGAACGACAGGTCGGGCAGGTGGCCGGTGACGTTGGTCAGGTTCCAGCGCGGCTCGTCGTGCGTGCACGCGGCGAGCGCCACGGCGGCGGCAAGGGCCGCGGCCGTGCGGATGAAGCGGGAGAAGCGCCGGGGCGCAGTGCGGGCAGACGACATCCTGGGGCTCGATCGGACGAAATGGTGGCCGGCCGGCGCGGCGCCATGCGTCGCGCGGCAGGCGGTTGCGACTGTAGCGCAATTCGCGCGCCCGCGTCCTTTCGAAACCCGTAAGCTGCGGGCGAGCGGGGCAATATGTCGCAGTTGACGCAGGCGGCGGCGCGAGACCGGCGATGCACCGGTTTCGCCCATCTCGATGCGCAGGCGCGGTAAGATGCGCACAATTCCATTCGCGCAGCGGCGGCCCGCGTTTGCCGGCCGGCCCTCAGACTATCGAATCGATGCAATCCGTTCCGGCTTCCCTGTCCCTGACCGATACCGCGTTCTTCTTCGACTTCGACGGCACGCTCGTCGAACTGGCGCCGACGCCCGACAGCATTCATGTTCCGCCGTCGCTGCTGACGATGCTCGACGAGCTGCGGCGTCGCTCGCACGGTGCGGTCGCGATCGTGTCCGGGCGCGGCATCGACAACCTCGACACGTTCCTGAAGATGCCCGGCCTGCCGATCGCCGGCCTGCACGGCGCGGAGCGCCGCGATGCGAACGGCGACACGCAGCGCATCGGCTTCAACGACGAACGCCTGCTGCGCATCGAGCGCGAGCTGGCGGCCGTCGTCGACCGTCATCCGGGCATGCTGCTCGAAATCAAGGGCGCGGCCGTCGCGCTGCACTACCGCAACGCGCCCGAGCGCGAGGCGGCGGCGCGCGCGGCCACCGAGCGCCTCGTCGCCGACTATGCCGATGCGTATGTCCTGCAACCCGGCAAGATGGTGTTCGAGATCAAGCCGAAGGGCGTCGACAAGGGGCGCGCGCTCGCCGCGTTCCTCGACGAGCCGCCGTTCGCGGGCCGCTTGCCGCTGTTCGCGGGCGACGACCTGACCGACGAGAAGGGCTTCGCGGTGGTCAACGCGCGCGGCGGGGTGTCGATCAAGGTCGGCGCGGGCGAGACGTCCGCCCGCACGCGGCTCGATTCGGTCGACGCGCTGCATGAGCAGATCGCGCGCTGGCTCGGTGCGGGGCAGCCGGACGCATGAGTCGCCTCATCATCGTTTCAAACCGCGTCGCGCCGATTTCGGAAGGCGAACCGGCGGCGGGCGGTCTCGCGATCGGTGTCTACGATGCGCTGAAGGAGACGGGCGGCATGTGGTTCGGCTGGAGCGGCGAAGTCGTCGCTGCCGGCGCGCCGCAGATTCGTGTCGAGGAACACGGGCCGGTCACGTTTGCGACCATCGGCCTGTCGCGGCGCGATTACGACCAGTATTACCGCGGCTTCTCGAACGCGACGCTGTGGCCCGCGTTTCACTACCGCACCGACCTGATCCAGTACGACCGTCACGAGTTCGAGGGCTATAGCCGCGTGAACGTGTGGCTCGCCCAGCAGCTCGTGCCGCTGCTGCAGGATGACGACGTGATCTGGGTGCACGACTATCACCTGATCCCGTTCGCGCGCGCCCTGCGCGCGGCCGGCGTGAAGAACCGCATCGGCTTCTTCCTGCACATCCCGTTTCCCGCCGCGCAGGTGCTCGTCAACGTGCCGCCGCACCGGGCGCTCGTCGAGTCGCTGTGCGCGTTCGACCTGCTCGGCTTCCAGACCGCCCCCGACCTGCGCGCGTTCTGCGACTACGTCGAATCCGAAGCCGACGGCGTGATCGAGCGCGACGGCCGCCTGGCGACGGTGCGCGCATTCGGCCGGACGCTGCGCGCGGCCGCCTATCCGATCGGCGTGCATCCGGACGAGATCGCGTCCCTCGCGAAGGCCGGCGAGCACGGCAAGGCGGTGCGCACGCTCGCAGCATCGCTGCGCGGCCGCAAGCTGATCATGAGCGTCGACCGGCTCGATTACTCGAAGGGGCTCGTCGAGCGCTTCCGCGCGTTCGAGAAGCTGCTCGAGCACGAGCCGTCGCATCGCAATCGCGTGTCATTCCTGCAGATCGCGCCGTCGACCCGCGCGGAACTGCGCGCGTACCAGGACATCCGCCTGCAGCTCGAAGGGGAGTCGGGGCGCATCAACGGGCGCTTCGCCGAGCTCGACTGGGCGCCGATCCTCTATATCCATCGCCAGTACGACCGCCAGTTGCTCGCGGCGCTGTACCGGCTCGCGCGGGTCGGCTACGTGACGCCGCTGCGTGACGGGATGAACCTCGTCGCGAAGGAGTACGTATCCGCGCAGGATCCGGACGATCCGGGCGTACTCGTGCTGTCGCGCTTCGCGGGCGCCGCGCGCGAGCTGACGGGGGCGCTGATCGTCAATCCGATCGATATCGACGGGATGGCCGATGCGTTGTCACAGGCGCTGACGATGCCGCTCGCCGAGCGGCGCGCGCGTTATACGGACATGATCGCGCAGCTTCGCGAGAACAACGTGTCGGTGTGGCGCGACAACTTCCTGCGCGACCTGCAGCACGTGTAACCGGCGGGTCCCCGTGCAATGAAAAAAGCCGCAGTGCGCGAAGCACTGCGGCTTTTTTTGTCGGCCATGACCGGTGCGTCAGGCCACGCGTTCGCCGGGCGGCGTGCTGCCGTCGGGGGCGTGATGGCGGCCGTGCTGTTTCGCGAGCAGGTCGCGGTACAGGCCCGGGCGGTTGCGCAGCACGTCGGGCGGGCCGTCGTCGATGACCTTGCCGTTGTTCATCACGATGATCCGGTCGAAGTTGCGCAGCGTCGACAGGCGGTGCGCGATCGCGATCACCGTGCGGCCGACCATCAGGCGGTCGAGCGCGCTCTGGATCGCTTCCTCGGAAGCGCTGTCGAGCGCGGATGTCGCTTCGTCGAGCAGCAGGATCGGGGCGTTCTTCAGGATCGCGCGCGCGATCGCGATGCGCTGGCGCTGGCCGCCCGACAGCTTGACGCCGCGGTCGCCGACGATCGTGTCATAGCCTTCCGGCATCGCTTCGATGAATTCCGCACAGCGCGCGTCGCGCGCGGCCGCGAGCACTTCGTCGCGGGTCGCCTCGGGGCGGCCGTACGCGATGTTGTCGTAGATCGTCCGGTGCAGCAGCGAAATGTCCTGCGGCACGAGCGCGATCGCGTGGCGCAGGCTGTCCTGCGTGATCGTCTTCACGTCCTGGCCGTCGACCTGCACGACGCCGTCCTGCGTGTCGTAGAAGCGTTGCAGCAGCGCGAGCACGGTCGACTTGCCGGCGCCCGACTTGCCGATCAGGCCGACGCGCTGGCCCGGCTCGATATGGAGGTCGAAGTGGTCGAGGATCGCGCGGCGGTGCGGATACGCGAACGTCACGCGTTCGAAGTCGACGCGGCCGCCCTTGGCCGACAGCGGCTGCGCATCGGAGCGGTCCGGCATCCCGTGCGGCTCGAGCAGCGTCTTGACGGCTTCCGACAGGCGCGCGACGTGCTGCGTGACGTCGACCAGCGCGACCGCGAGATCGCGCGTGCCATGCAGGATCGTGAAGCCGAGCGAGCTGACGAGCACGATGTCGCCCGACGTCGCGCGGCCCTGGTCCCACAGCCACAGCGCCCAGCCGAGCAGGCCTGCGGACAGCATCGCGGTGATCACCGCGTGCAGCAGGCGCAGCTTTTCGAGATAGAGCAGGCTCTGCTGGCGTGCATCCATCTCGGCCTTGACCGTTGCGCCGAAGCGTTTCTGTTCGCGCAGCGTCATCCCGAACGCACGCACGAGGCCCATGTTTCCGATCACGTCGACGAGCTCGCCGTCGACCGCCGCGGCCTTCGCCGCGAACGCATGGTGGCGGGCCGAGCCGCGCCCGGCGAGCTTGAACAGGATGACGGAAAGCACGGCCGAACAGCCGAGCAGGCCGGCGGCCATCAGCGGATTGACGACGATGATCATCAGGATCGCGCCCATCACCGCGATACACGGCGGCAGCACGTTCCACGCCATCGTGTTCTCCGACGTGTAGACCGCGTTCGACGTGGCCGTGATGCGGCTTGCGAGCGTGCCCGGCTGCTTTTCGGAGTAGTAGGTCGGCGAATGGCCGATCAGGTACTGGAACAGGTCGCGCCGCAGGTCGCCGGTGACCGCGACGAATGTATGCGCGGCGACCCAGCCGCCGACGCGCCACAGCAGGTTGTCGGCCGCGATCAGCCCGACGAGCAGCGCGAATGCACTCCACAGCGGGCCGGGGTGATGACGCCCGGTTGCCAGCACGTCGATCAGGTGCTTGATCGCGTACTGCGAGCCGAGCGCGCAGCCGACGGCGGCCAGCACGCTGCAGAGCACGATGAGGTGGGCGACGGGATGAAGGCGAATGTAGCGGAACAGGAACGCGATCGGCCGGTGCGCGTAGCTCGACAGCTTCGCGTTGTGGGCGTTGCGCTGGGCAGGGGTGAGAGATTCCAAAATATGCGTGCGGTGATTCGGTGAGTGAGCGTGGCGGCTGGATCGCAGGCCGGCGTTCGCCCGGACTGAATAATCCGGCATTGTAAACAAGGCCGCGTGTCGCGCTGCGCGAATCTTGCCTTGGCCAGGGGCTCGCGATCGATTTTGAGATAAAATCCGGCATCCCGTCCTGCCTCATGTGCCGGAATCACGCTGCCGGCAGTCACGGGTGCAAGGAACGCCAAAAGGGCCTTCCACTCTAGAACGGACACCCAAGTCCGCGGGTTGCAAAGTGTTGCACCTTTGTAACAAAGTAAAGTGTTTGAAATGTTGTGCGCCGTATCAGGATTAACCCTAGATAATCGGCTCCGGGTTCGATTCCAGGTTTTTTACGAACCCCTGTCAACGGGTCTTCGTTTCAAACGTTCTATGCCTGTCGCGTCGCCGACGCTCCTTGAGCAGCGCGGGTTCGACGCCCCCGGCAGGCTGATTCGTCCGATCTTCGGACGAAATGCATCCAGCCCGGACCGCCGGCAGGTTGCCGACCCATACCTGGTTTTTAGCCGATTTTTTAGGAGTTACGCATGCGAATCGCCCAAATCGCTCCGTTGCACGAAGCGGTGCCCCCGAAACTGTACGGTGGTACCGAGCGAGTGGTGTCCTACCTCACCGAAGCACTCGTCGAGATGGGGCATGACGTCACGCTGTTCGCGAGCGGCGATTCGCAAACTTCCGCGAAGCTCGAAGCGTGCTGGCCGCAGGCGCTGCGCCTCGACCCGACGATCCGCGACGTGATGGCCCCGCACATGCTGCTCCTCGAGCAGGTGCGCCGCCGCGCGGAAGAGTTCGATGTCCTGCACTGCCACATCGACTATTACCCGTTCTCGCTGTTCTCGCGCCAGCCGGTCCCGCATCTGACGACGATGCACGGCCGTCTCGACCTGCCGGAACTGCAGCCGATCTTCAACGCGTTCAGCGACGTGCCGGTCGTGTCGATCTCCGACAACCAGCGCATCCCGCTGCAGCAGGCGAACTGGCTGTCGACCGTCTATCACGGCCTGCCGGAAAACCTGCTGACGCCGATCCCGAACGTGAAGCCGAGCTATCTCGCGTTCCTGGGCCGCATCTCGCCGGAGAAGCGCGTCGACACGGCGATCCGCATCGCCGAGCAGGCTGGCCTGCCGATCAAGATCGCCGCGAAGCTCGACAAGGCTGACCGCGCGTACTACGAAGAGAAGATCAAGCCGCTGTTCGCGCTGCCGCACGTCGAGTACATCGGCGAAATCAGCGAGTCCGAAAAGACCGAATTCCTGGGCAACGCGCACGCGCTGCTGTTCCCGATCGACTGGCCGGAGCCCTTCGGCCTGGTGATGATCGAGGCGATGGCCTGCGGTACGCCGGTGATCGCGTTCAAGCGCGGCTCGGTGCCGGAAGTGATCGACAACGGCGTGTCGGGCTTCGTCGTCGAAGACGAACTGTCGGCCGTCGCGGCGCTCAAGCGCCTCGATACGCTGCCGCGCGAGAAGGTTCGCGCTGCGTTCGAAGCCCGCTTCTCGTCGAAGGTGATGGCGCAGAACTACGTGAAGGGCTACGAGGAACTGCTGCGCCAGAAGCGCCGCACGGTGCTCCGCGAAGTCAACGCAGGCTGATTGCGGGCCGCCGCCGCGCTGCGGCGCGCGGCTTGCCATCGACGCCCCGTCCGGGTTCCCGGCGGGGCGTTGTCACATCCGCGGCGCGGATCTGTTGTATTCTCGCCGCGCCCGACGCCGCGAACGGCCCCCGAAGTAGCCCGGCATGCCATCCGTCCGTCTGTCCAGACGGTAATGTCCCTATAATGGCCGTGCCGTGAAATCCGGCCCCGCACGAATATCCAGAGGAGAGCAGTCTTGGCGAGAACGAAATCCACGCGCGCAGCGCCGGCCCCCGGCGCCGGTGTGATCTTCGCGTTGCGTGCGATCGGTCTCGTGCTGCTCGCGCGCTGGCTGTTCTCGATGTCCCAGATGGGCTATCGCTCGTCGCTGTCGGCGATGGTGTCGTCGCCCTGGGCGTTCGTCTACCTCCTGCTGATCTTCCTGCTGCTCGCGCTGCCGGGCGCCGTCGCGCGCGCCGAACGGCCGTTTCATCCGCTGCCGCAGTGGCTGCGCCAGGCGCTGCGCGTATTCGCGCTGATCGGTTTCCTGTTTGCCGTCTGGTCGATCGGCATGTTCGTCTGGGTGGACGGCTGGCGCCTCGCGCTGCATGCAGTGACGGCGACCAATGGCTGGCTCGTCGCCGCACCGGCGCTGTATGCGGCGATCGTCTGGATCTGCCGGCCGCGGCCGCTGTGGCGGACCAACGTGGCCGCCCGCCGCTTCGCGGTCGGCCGTTATGCGATTTCGCTCGACGTGCTGACGCGTACCACGATCGTCTGGATGGAAAGCCGCAAGGTCGGCCAGTACGATGCGCGCGAACTGACGGTGCGCTGGCCCGGCCGGGCGGCGCCTGCCGCAGGCGAGGGTGCAACGGACGGGCAACCGGCCGTCGTGCCGCCGCGCCGCGGCAGCCTGTTCAATCGACCGAAAGTCGAGCTGCTGTGGGATTCGCCGGCGGCCGTCGGCCATAACCGGCAGATCGTCATGCGCGCGCCGCTCGCGACCGAAGGCGACCGCGTCGCGGTGCTCGCGCTCGACGCCGCGCTCAAGCAGATCGTCTGACAAGTCCCGCGCACGGCGTGCGGGCGACAAGGAGGCGTGATGATCGTCCGTTGGTTGCTGGCTGCCGTTCACCTGAGTGCGTTCGGCGTCGCGTTTGCCGCGATCGCGGGGCGCAACCGTGCGTTGCGCCGGCTCATCGCGTCGGCGCAGGCGGCCGACTTGCCCGGTGTATTCAAGGCCGATGCTGCGTGGGGACTGTCGGCGCTGGTGCTGATCGTGACGGGCCTGATGCGCGCGTTCGGCGGTTTCGAGAAAGGCACAGCGTACTACCTGCACGAACCACTCTTTCATCTGAAGATGACCGCGCTCGTGCTGATCCTGCTGCTCGAGGTCGTGCCGATGCTCGGGTTGATCCGATGGCGCGTCGCCGCGCGGCAGCAGCAGATGCCCGATCTCGGCCGTGCGCGCACCTATGTGCGGATCGGCCATTGGCAGGCGGTGCTCGTGATCGTCATCGTGTTCGCCGCGTCGGGGATGGCGCGGGGGATTGGGCTGGCCGGGTAGGTGCGGCCGGCTAGGTCTGGCCGGGTAGGTGCGGCCGGCCAGGTCTGGCCGGGTAGGTGCGGTCGGCTAGGTCCGGCCGGGTAAGTACGACCAGGCAGGTATGGCCTGGGCGAAGCCGGCCAGACCCGCCATCGCTACTGCCACCCTCATCCGGATCCCGTTCGACGCGCGCAGCGTCTTTCCCCAGGCACTTACCAGCCCGGCCGCAGGCCGCATCGCTTCTCTCGATTCCGACTCGACCGGGCGATCCTGCCGCCCGGTCCGTCCCGCGCTCAGCGCGCGAGGCAGGGGCGCTTGTTGTTGAAGGTCCACCCCGGAATCAGGTATTGCATCGCTGCCGCGTCGTCGCGGGCACCGAGCCCGTGCTGCTGGTACAACTCGTGCGCGACCGCGACGGCATCCATGTCGATATCGATGCCGAGCCCCGGCCGCTTCGGCACGTCCACCATCCCGTTCTCGATCTTCAGCGGCTCGCGCGTCAGCCGCTCGCCGTCCTGCCAGATCCAGTGCGTATCGATCGCGGTGACCTGGCCCGGCGCGGCGGCTGCGACATGCGTGAACATCGCGAGCGACACGTCGAAGTGGTTGTTCGAATGCGAGCCCCAGGTGAGGCCCCAGTCGCGGCACATCTGCGCGACACGCACCGAACCCTGCATCGTCCAGAAGTGCGGATCGGCGAGCGGGATGTCGACCGCCTGCAACTGCACCGCGTGACCCATTTGCCGCCAGTCGGTCGCAATCATGTTGGTGGCCGTCGGCAGCCCCGTCGCGCGGCGGAATTCGGCCATCACCTCGCGGCCCGAATAGCCGTTCTCCGCGCCGCATGGATCTTCCGCGTACGCGAGCACGTGATGCTGATCGCGGCACAGCCGCACGGCCTCGTCGAGCGACCAAGCGCCGTTCGGGTCGAGCGTCACGCGCGCGTCGGGGAAGCGCTCGGCGAGCGCCGTCACCGCCTCGATCTCGCTCGCGCCTTCGAATACGCCGCCCTTCAGCTTGAAGTCATTGAAGCCGTAGCGCGCGTGCGCGGCCTCGGCGAGCCGCACGACCGCCTCGGGCGTCAGCGCGGCTTCGTCGCGCACGCGCGTCCAGTCGTCGGTCGCGCCGCGGCCGTCGCGATAGGGGAGCGCGGTCTTCGTGCGGTCGCCGATGTAGAACAGATAGCCGAGCATTTCGACGCGCTCGCGCTGCTGGCCTTCGCCGAGCAGCGCGGCGACCGGCACGCCGAGATGCTGGCCGAGCAGGTCGAGCAGCGCCGCTTCGAGCGCGGTGACCGCGTGGATCGTCGTGCGCAGGTCGAAGGTCTGCAGCCCGCGGCCGCTTGCGTCGCGGTCGGCGAAAGTGCGCCGCACGTCGTTGAGCACCGCGTGGTAATTGCCGACCGGCTGGCCGACGACGAGCGCACGCGCATCGTCGAGCGTGCGGCGGATGCTTTCGCCGCCGGGCACTTCGCCGACGCCGGTCCGGCCCGCGCTGTCCTTCAGGATCACGAGGTTACGGGTGAAGAACGGGCCATGTGCACCGCTCAGGTTGAGCAGCATGCTGTCGTGGCCGGCGACCGGAATCGCTTGCAGGTCGACGATGCGCGGCGTGTCGTGGGAAGGCGAGGCAGTGACGGCGTTCATGGGCGGCGATGGCAAAAGGGTGGGCAATGCCGTGCGGCAAAAGCTTTGCCGCGCGCGGCGGGAGGTGCGATCATTCGACAACCGACGTGCGCGGCGCGCAAGGCCCGCAAGTCGACGCAACCCGGAACGGGGTGGGAGCGACAACCGAGCCAGTGCAGCGCAGAACGCGAACGCTGGCCGATCGTAAAGCATGGGACCGGGCGGCGCTGGAATGCGCGCTTGAGTCGACAGGAGATCCGTGCTTCGATCATCAGTCGTCGGATGACTTGTGACGCAGTATAATGAATCATCGGCTTTCGCTCAAACCCCGCGTAAACCCTCGGCTCACATTACGATCATTCAAAAAGGAACCGGCCTCATGTCCGTGCCTACGCTTCCCGCAGCGCCGCGCCGTCGCGCACGCAGCCTCGCACAAGATGTCGTCGACGCGCTGACCGCGCAGATCGAAAACGGCACGCTGCGTCCTGGCGACAAGCTGCCGACCGAAACCGAAGTCATGGCGGCGCAGGGCGTGAGCCGCACGGTCGTGCGCGAGGCGATCTCGCGGATGCAGGCAAGCGGCCTCGTCGAGACGCGCCACGGCATCGGCAGTTTCGTGCTGGAGCCGTCGCGCCGCCAGACGCTTGGCATCGACCCGGCGACGATCACGACGCTGCGCGACGTGCTTGCGGTGCTGGAGCTGCGCATCAGCCTCGAGAGCGAATGCGCGAGCCTCGCCGCGCAGCGCGCGAACGATACCGACCTTGCCGCGCTGCGGCGCGCGCTCGACGCGATCGCGACGGGGGCGGGCGGCGGCCGCGACACGGCGCAGCTCGATTTCCAGTTCCACCTGCAGATTGCGCAATCCACCGGCAACCGCTATTTCGTCGACATCATGACGCAGCTTGGCACGTCGATCATCCCGCGCACGCGCGTGAATTCGGCCCGCTTTGCCGGCGACGATCTCGAACGGTATGTCGGCCGGCTGAACCACGAACACGAGGATATCTACGAGGCGATCGCGCGCCACGACCCGGAGGCGGCCCGCGCCGCGATGCGCACGCACCTCACCAACAGCCGCGAGCGGCTGCGCCGCGCGCACGAGGCGGCCGAAGCCGAGCGCGACACGCAGGCCAGCTGACGCGCCGGGCAGTGCGGCTCGCGTTGCCGCCGGCCCGGTCGAATCGCATCAACATCAGTTGTCATACGAGATCGGATCTCGCTTCATCGATCGCCGGAGCCGGGCGGCGTTTCCGCCGCCGGCCGCCGGCACCGCCGATCAGCCTCCCTTCGTCGTGATCGTCTTCCACGCACCGCTCTTCACCTGGTACAGCGTCGACATCCCGCTCTTCAGCGAGCCGTCGTTCGCGAACGAGATGCGGCCGGTGACGCCTTCGAAGTCGACCTTCTTCAGGGCCGGGCGATAGACCTTCGGGTCGGTCGAGCCGGCCGCCTGCATCGCCTTGATCGCCGCCCAGGCCGCGTCGTAGCCGAACTGCGCGTACGACAGCACGTCGACGCCGAAGCGCTTCTTGAAGCGCTGTTCGAAATCCTTCCCTTGCGGCAGCTCGTCGAGCGGCCGGCCGTATTCCCACGCCATCGCGCCTTCGGCGGCCGGGCCCGCGATCTTGATGAACTCGTTGTCCTTCACGCCGCCGCCGCCGACGAACTGCGCATTCAGCCCGAGCTGGCGCATCTGCTTGATGAAGTTCGCGGCGAGCGAATCGAGGCCGCCGAAGAAGATCAGATCGGGGTTCTTGCCCTTCAGGCTCGTGATCTGCGCACGGAAGTCGACCGCCTGGTTGCTGGTGAACTCGCGGCCGATGATGTTCCCGCCGGCGGCCTTCACCGCCTTCTCGAACTCGTCGGCCTCGCCCTGGCCGAACGCGGTGCGGTCGTCGATGATCGCGATGCGCTTCGCCTTCGTCACGTCGACCGCGTACTTGCCCGCGTTGCCGGCGTTCTGGCCGTCGGTCGCGATCACCATGAACATGTTCGCGAGTCCGCGCGCGGTGAGCGTCGGGTTGGTCGCGGCCGGATCGATCACCGGGATGCCGGCCTTGTCGTAGACGACCGAGGCCGGAATCGTCGTCCCCGAGTTGAAGTGGCCGACCACGACCGACACGTTCTGGTCGACGAGCGCCTGCGCGGCCTGCACGCCGATGCGCGGGTCGGCCTGGTCGTCCTGCACGACGAGGTTGAAGTGCGCGGGCTTGCCGGCGATCTGCACCTTCTGCGCGGCGGCATCGTCGAGCGCAAGCTGCACGCCGTTCTGCAGATCCTTGCCGTAGCCGGCGTTCACGCCCGTGAGCGGCGCGGCGAAACCGACCTTCACGTCGGTCGTATCGGCGGCCTGGGCGGCCTGTTGCGAGAGGAGGGCAAGCGCGGATGCAATCAACACCGACAGCAGGGAATGACGGAATTTCATGTTGTTCCTCTTGTTCGACACCTGCGAGTGAGTACCGCACGCGCCCGGGCGGGCCGAACGTGTGCGACGGGCGGGCGGTTCGACCGCTTCTCGGAATCGGGCGGGGAGGTCGGCATCGTGATCCTCGGAAGCATCTCCCGTCAGGCTCCGCGAAGAGCCCCGATCGCCTCGATATATAGGTCGCCGATATGCCCGGGTCTTGGCAATTTGCCGCGCATTCGGTGCGGATTTGCGCATAGCTTCCGCGCGTGCCGGGGCAGCCGGTATCGGGAGTTTCCCGTCGCGAACGGAGCTGGCGGAGAGGAGGGGGAGCGGAGGACCGGCGAGGGGCACGGAGGCGGCGCGGCCCGCCGGGGCCGCGCCGCGCACGGGACGTCGTCAGTCGGACAGTGCGTCCGATGCGGCTTCGGCATCGTCGTGCGATGCGTGCGTGCGGATCAGCGGATCGCTGGCGCTCGGGCGGCCCGTCTCGACGTGCCCTGCGAAGCGGCGCAGGAAGCCGAGCAGCCGGCCGTCGCTGACGGTCAGGTCGTACCAGCCGTGGCTGCCGCGCAGGTCCCAGTAGTCGTCGATCTGCTGGCCCGGCGCGAGGTCGAACGTGCGCGCGTGGCCGTGGCCATACGCGTTCGTGACCTTGAGCCGCACGGCCTTGTGGCCGCGGTTCATCAGGCGCAGCGTGATGTTGCCGTTCGCGACGTCGTAGCCGTAGATCACCTCGGGGTTCACGCTCGCGTTGCCGATGCCGGTCGCGAACGGGCCGCGGAAGTGGCAGTAGAAGCCGTTCGGGCCGTACACGTCGAGGTCGTACAGGCCGAGCGATGCGGCGGCGCTCCAGGTGTCGGCGACGCGCTTGCCGGCTTCGACCGTGTACGCCCACGGGCCGTCGAGTCGGTTGCGCGACTGGACCTGGAACGCAGCGCCCGCCTGGCCGGTGTTCGCGAAGGTCAGCCGGAACGGGCCGTTGGGCGCGTCGATGCGGCCATGCACGAACAGCTCGTACGGCAGCGCGCGCGCCGGCCGCAGCCCGGCCTCCTGCTTCGGCAGCTTCTGCAGTACCGGCGGCACGGGGATGTAGTCGGGATGGCGCAGGCGATCGGGCGGCGCGTAGCCGCTCGTGTCAGGCAGCGTCGGCCAGCCGGCGTCGGCCGTCGCGAAATCGAACGCGGCGGTCAGGTCGCCGCACACCGTGCGGCGCCACGGCGACACGTTGCCGGCCTTGACCGGATATTGCGCGCCGAAACGTGCCTCGATGAATTGCAGCAGCGACGTGTGATCGAAGGTCTGCGAGCAGACCCAGCCGCCTTTCGTCCACGGCGACACGACCAGCATCGGCACGCGCGGCCCGAGTCCGTACGGGCCGGCCATGTGCGATGCGTCGCCGGGGAACACCTCGTTGGTCGTCGCGACCGTCGACAGCCCGTTGTCGCGCGACTGCGGCGCGAACGGCGGCGGCACGTGGTCGAAGAAGCCGTCGTTCTCGTCGTAGGTGATGAACAGCGCGGTCTTGCTCCACACGTCCGGATTCGACACGAGCGCCTTCAGCACCTGCTCGATGTACCACGCGCCGTAGTTCGCGGGCCAGTTCGGATGCTCGGAATACGCTTCCGGCGCGCAGATCCACGACACCTGCGGCAGCGTGCCGTTCTTCACGTCCTGCTGCAGGATGTCGAACAGCGTGCCGCCGGCGCTGATGTTGGTGCCGGTGCGCGCCTTGTCGTACAGCGGCGTGCCGGGCAGCGCGGTGCGGTACTGGTTGAAGTAGAGCAGCGAGTTGTCGCCGTAGTTGCCGATGTACGGGTTCTGCGTCCAGCCCCACGAGCCGTTCGCGTCGAGCCCGGTGCCGACGTCCTGGTAGATTTTCCACGACACGCCGGCCTGCTCGAGCACTTCCGGATAGGTCGTCCAGGCGTAGCCTTTTTCCTCGTTGCCGAGCACCGGGCCGCCGCCCGTGCCGTCGTTGCCGACGTAGCCCGTCCACATGTAGTAGCGGTTCGGATCGGTCGAGCTCGGGATCGCGCAGTGGTACGCGTCGCAGATCGTGAACGCATCGGCGAGCTGGTAGTGGAACGGGATGTCGTCGCGCTTCAGGTACGCCATCGTCGTGGTGCCCTTGTTCGGCACCCACTGGTCGTAGCGGCCTTTGTTCCACGCGGCGTGCATGTCCTGCCAGCCGTGCGGGAGGTCTTGCAGGAACTGCAGGCCGAGCTTGTCCGCGCCCGGATGGAATGGCAGCAGTTCGGCCGGGCCGACCGGCTGGTGGAACACCGACTTGCCGTTCGCGAGGCGCAGCGGGCGCGGGTCACCGAAGCCGCGGACACCGCGCATCGTGCCGAAGTAGTGGTCGAACGAGCGGTTCTCCTGCATCAGGATCACGATGTGTTCGATATCGCGGAGGGTGCCGGTGCGGCGGTTCGCGGGAATCGCAAGCGCATCGCGAATCACGGGCGGAAACAGGTTCAGCGCGGCGGCGCCGGCGGTGCCGGCAGCGACGCGCAGGAAGTCACGACGGTTCGATCGAGTCATGGTCGTTATCGTGCGGTAAAGGAGGGAGCCGATTGGCGGGACCTGCTGGAAGGGCGCGCCCGGGTCGCAGGATGCGGCTGCGCCGGGTTGTGCCGCCGCGAGCATAGCGAGGAATCGGTGTCATTCATGTGAAGTCCGAAAACGTTTGCATCTGCACGGAAACGATGTCGAAGCAGCGTCGGCGCGCCAGTCGACAGCGGCCGTGGCGAGGCAGGGGCAGGGCGGGAAAGCGGTGCGACGCGGGACGCGCGCCGGTGAAGCGGAGGGCGATGCCGGCGCGTCAGGCGTCCGTCACCCACGCGCCGAACCATTCGCTCGGGCGCGCGATTTCGTCCTGCGCGGCGACGAGTTCGAGCTCGTAGCGGCGCGCATCGTAGGTGGCCTTCACGACCGCGTGCACGGCGGCGAGCGTGTGCTCGAACGCGGCGCGCACGGAGTCGCCGCGCAGCCGGCAGGCAACGAAGATCGCGCTGGTCAGGTCGCCGACACCGACCGGATGGCGCGGAAACGCGTACAGCGGGCGCTGGCCGATCCACGCTTCGGTTTCGGTGACGGCGAGCATGTTGAAACGGTCGGCCGGGCTGTTGCGGTCGTGCAGGTGCTTGACGAGGATGATCTGCGGGCCGCGGCGGATCAGCGCGCGGCAGGCTTCGACGGCTTCGGCGACGGTTTCGATGCGCCGCCCGGCGAGCTTCTGCAGTTCGGTGTGGTTCGGCGACATGCCGTCCGCGAGGGCCGGCATCTCCTGGACCATGAATTCCTCGACGCCGGGCTCGGGCCGGATGCCGCCCGTCTGGCCCATCGCCGGATCGCAGAAGTACCACGCGTTCGGGTTCATCGCCTTCACCGAGCGGACGATCTCGACAGCCGCCCGCGCCTGCGGCGGCGAGCCGAGGAAGCCGGACAGCACGGCGTCGCAGCGCTTGAGCGCGCCGATCGCGGCGATGCCGTCGACGAGCTGCTCCATCTTCGCGGCATCGATCGCGCTGCCGGCCCAGTGGCCGTACTGCATGTGATTCGACAACTGGACGGTATTGAGCGGCCAGACGTTGACGCCCAGGCGCTGCATCGGGAACACGGCCGCACTGTTGCCGGCATGGCCGTAGATGACGTGCGACTGAATGCTGAGGACGTTTTTCATGGGAATCGCCTGCACGCGTTTCAGGGTCACGTCACACGATACCCGAGTTCGTCGCGCGCGCGGAAGTCGCACAGCCCCGGAGTGTTGCGCGCCGTCGTCAGCACGACCGCGTAGAATCGCGGGGCGCGAGGCGGCCCGGCTGCCCGCGTGCGTCTCCAATCACCGTGATCGCCATGCTTTCGATTCGCAAGATGTTGTTTGCCGCGCGCGCCGCCGCGCTCGGCGCTGGCGTCGCCGCCGCGTGTGCCATGCCTGCCGCGGCGGTGGCCGTATCGCCCGCCGGCAACGACGGGCCCGTGTACGGCCCGCGCCTGGAAGGGTTCACTTATCCGGCGCCCGTGCATCTGTACACGTTCGTGTCGCAGCGCGACACCCTCGAGATGGCCTACCTCGACGTGCAGCCGGCGCACCCGAACGGCCGCACCGTCGTGCTGCTGCACGGGAAGAACTTCTGCGCGGCGACCTGGGAGGACACGATCGGCGTGCTGAGCCACGCGGGCTATCGCGTGATCGCGCCGGACCAGATCGGCTTCTGCAAGTCGTCGAAGCCCGATCGCTACCAGTACAGCTTCCAGCAGCTGGCGCACAACACGCACGCGCTGCTCGAATCGTTGGGCGTGAAGTCGGCGACGATCGTCGGCCACTCGACGGGCGGGATGCTCGCGATGCGCTACGCGCTGATGTATCCGAAGGCGACCGACCAGCTCGTGCTCGTGAACCCGATCGGCCTCGAGGACTGGAAGGCGCTCGGCGTGCCGCCGCTGTCGGTCGACTACTGGTATGCGCGCGAGCAGAAGACCACGGCCGACGGTATCCGCCGCTACGAGCAGGGCACGTACTACGCGGGCAAGTGGTCGCCGTCGTACGAGCGCTGGGTGCAGATGCTGGCCGGGATGTACCGCGGCGCCGGTCGCGACGCGGTCGCATGGAACTCCGCGCTGATCTACGACATGATCTTCACGCAGCCGGTGGTCTACGAACTCGGCGCGATCCGCGTGCCGACGCTGCTGATGATCGGCGACAAGGACACGACCGCGATCGGCAAGGACGTCGCGCCGCCCGACGTGCATGCGAAGCTCGGCCACTATCCGGAACTCGCGAAACGCACGCAGGCCGCGATCCCCGGCGCGCAGCTCGTCGAATTCCCGGCGCTCGGGCACGCGCCGCAGATCCAGGACCCGGACGCGTTCCACAAGGCGCTGCTCGACGGGCTGGAGGCCGTGCACCCGCAGTGATGCGGGGCCGGCCGCGAGCCGTCAGCGCGTGTCGCTCGCGAGTTCGTCGCGGATCTGCGCGGTCAGTTCGAACGAGCGCAGCCGTGCGGCGTGATCGTAGATCTGGGCGGTGACGATCAGCTCGTCGGCGCCGGTCTGCGCGATGCGGTCGCGCAGCTTGTCGCGCACCGTGTCGCGCGAGCCCACCGCCGCGAACGACAGCGAATGCGCGACGGTCGCGAGCTCGAGCTCATTCGCCTCGAGCACGTCGACCGGCGGCGGCAGCTTGCCCGGCGTGCCGCGCCGCAGGTTGATGAACTGCTGCTGCAGCGACGTGAACAGGCGCCGCGCCTCGTCGTCGGTATCGGCGACAAACACGTTGACGCCGACCATCGCATGCGGCTTCGGCCACGCGGCCGACGGGCGGTACTGCGCGCGATAGATCTCGAGTGCGCGCATCAGGTAATCCGGCGCGAAGTGCGACGCGAACGCGAACGGCAGCCCGAGCATCGCGGCGAGCTGGGCGCTGAACAGGCTCGAGCCGAGCAGCCACACGGGCACGTCGAGCCCTGCACCGGGCACCGCGCGCACGCGCTGGCCGGGCACCGGCTCCGCGAAGTAGCGCTGCAGCTCGGCGACATCATCCGGAAACGAGTCGGCGCTGCCGATCAGGTCGCGGCGCAGTGCGCGCGACGTGGTCTGGTCGGTGCCGGGCGCGCGGCCGAGGCCGAGATCGATGCGCCCCGGATACAGCGACGCGAGCGTACCGAACTGCTCGGCGATCACGAGCGGCGCGTGGTTCGGCAGCATGATGCCGCCCGACCCGACCCGGATCGTCTGCGTGGCGCCCGCGACATGGCCGATGACGACGGCGGTCGCCGCGCTCGCGATGCCGGGCATGTTGTGATGCTCGGCGAGCCAGTAGCGCCGGTAACCCCAGCGTTCCGCATGCTGCGCGAGATCGACGGTGTTGCGGAAAGCCTGGGAGGCGTCGGCGCCGGCCGGAATGGGGGCGAGATCGAGTACGGAAAACGGAGTCATCGGTTGGCCTTCGAACGGGGGAGCAGGGTGATGCGCTTACGCAACAAATGCCAAGGATTTTGCCAAAGGGTTCCGGAACGTGCTGGGGGCGGCCCGATACCCATGCGCCTTTCAGGGATGCAGGGTCGAATTCGGCCATCGTTGCAAAAATCAATCTAATTGCGGATTAATTACCAATCTTTACGGCGATTGGATGTGAATCCGCATCGACGTACAAATTTGCACGAAATGTTTGATTTTCAAGACTGCAATACGCTTGCAAACCGCTTACGCTAACGTGAACGCGGGTGCGCCGAAATGGTTCGTCGCCTGCACAGCTTTGCCAGAATTGCACCAGTGCGTTTCTCGTAGTGCCAAGCGCGGGGTGCCGCAGGCTGCTAAAATCCGGCGCCTGCCCATGTTGTGCCGAAGGTAGCCATACGAGTCTTCCCGCATCCCGTCCGGGCGTCGTGCGGAGATGCACCACGCGAAGCCGGGCATGGCCAGACCTGAAGGATGGGTCGAGCCTCCCTCATATACAGACGCTGCTGGAACAAGGAGTCGGGTCGTGCCCGCGTTCGTCGTTGTCGGAATACCGAATCACGTTCAATCACGCTCACGCGTTCTCCATGGCGTTCAGGTCGCCGGGAGGCGTCGCGCATGACGGCAACCGTAACGATGCTCGACTGGCTCCTGATCGTGTTTACGCTGGCCGCGGCCGGGTATGCGCTCGTCGCCGCGTTCGCGCCGCGGCCGCGCACGCCGCACACGGCCGTGCGCGACGGCTTCGAGCCGATCAGCGTGCTCAAGCCGCTGTGTGGCGCGGAGCCGCACCTGTACGAAAACCTCGCGACGTTCTGCGAGCAGCGCCATCCGCGTTATGAAGTGCTGTTCGGCGTCGCGTCGGCGGTCGATCCGGCCATCGCCGTGGTCGAACGGCTGCGCGCCGATTATCCCGAGTGCGACATCACGCTCGTGGTCGACGCGCGCGTGCACGGCAAGAACCTGAAGGTCAGCAACCTGATCAACCTCGCCGAACGTGCGAAGTACGGCCGCATCGTGATCGCGGACAGCGACATCGCGGTGAAGCCTGACTATCTGGAGCGCGTGACGGCGCCGCTCGCCGATGTGTCGGTCGGTGTCGTCACGTGCCTGTATCATGCGCGCAGCGTCGGCGGGTTCTGGACGCGGATCGGTGCGCAGTTCGTCGATGCATGGTTCGCGCCGTCGGTCCGGATCACGCATCTCGGCCGCTCGAGCCGCTTCGGCTTCGGCGCGACGCTCGCGCTGACGCGCGACACGCTCGACCGGATCGGCGGCTTTCCCGCGCTGAAGGACGAGCTGGCCGACGATTTCTGGCTGGCCGAGCTTCCGCGCCGTCTCGGGCGGCGCACCGTGCTGTCGGAAGTCGAGGTCGCGACCGACGTGATCGAGCCGTCGTTCGGGCCGCTGTGGCACCGCGAGACACGCTGGCTGCGCACGATCCGGTCGCTGAACCCGGCCGGTTTCGCGTTCCTGTTCATTACGTTCACCGTGCCGTGGCTCGCGATCGGCGCGGCGCTCGCGCTGCGCCTTGACGGAACCTTCGCCGGTTCGCTGGCAGGCGCGGCGGTCGTGGTGGGCGCGTTCGGGCGGCTCGTGCTGCACGCACGCGGCGAGGATGGCTGGCGCGCATTCTGGCGCGACCTGCCGCTCGTCGCGGTGCGCGACACGCTGCTCGCGCTCGAGTGGCTCGCGGCCGTGTTCGGCACGCACGTCGTGTGGCGCGGCGCGAGGATGACGGTCGTCGGCGGCGAACGCGCGACGGCGGCCGTGGAAGGCGTGGACGGCCGCTAGGGCCGTTCCGATCGAATCCGGCCCAAGGGCCGAGACGCGTTGCGCGGCGGGGCCGCGCGGCGCGACATGACAAAGAGGCGGGCGCCGGCAGGGCGGCCCGCGGTTTTTTTGACTGAATCGTTGTGACGAATCGAACTATGCAGGCTACCGGAGCACTCATGAAAACGCTGTTCTTGCAGGCCCCTTCGTATGACGGCTTCGACGGCGGAGCCGGCTCGCGCTATCAGGCGAAGCGCGAAATCCGTTCCTTCTGGTATCCGACGTGGCTCGCGCAGCCGGCCGCGCTCGTGCCGGGCAGCCGCGTCGTCGACGCGCCGGCCGACGGCCTGTCGGTCGAGGAAACGCTGAAGATCGCCAACGACTACGACCTCGTGATCATCCACACGAGCACGCCGTCGTTCCCGACCGACGCGATGTTCGCGCAGGATCTGAAGAAGATGAAGCCGTCGCTGCTGGTCGGCATGGTCGGCGCGAAGGTGATGGTCGATCCGCACAACTCGCTCACGGCGAGCGAGGCAATCGACTTCGTGTGCCGCGAGGAATTCGACTACACCTGCAAGGAAATCGCCGAAGGCAAGCCGTTCCCGCAGATCAAGGGTTTGAGCTGGCGCGCGAAGGACGGCTCGATCGAGCACAACGAAGCGCGTCCGATCCTCGAGAACATGGACGAACTGCCGTTCGTCGCGCCCGTCTACAAGCGCGACCTGAAGATCGACAACTACTTCATCGGCTACCTCAACTATCCGTACGTATCGATCTACACGGGCCGCGGCTGCAAGTCGCGCTGCACGTTCTGCCTGTGGCCGCAGACGGTCAGCGGCCATCGCTACCGCACGCGCTCGGTCGAGAACGTGCTCGCGGAAGCGAAGTGGATCCGCGACAACATGCCGGAAGTGAAGGAACTGATGTTCGACGACGACACCTTCACCGACGACCTGCCGCGCGCGGAAGCCATCGCCATCGGCCTGGGCAAGCTCGGCATGACGTGGTCGTGCAACGCGAAGGCGAACGTGCCGTACAAGTCGCTGAAGGTCATGAAGGAAAACGGCCTGCGCCTGCTGCTGGTCGGCTTCGAATCCGGCGACGACCAGATCCTCGTGAACATCAAGAAGGGCGTGCGCACCGATTTCGCGCGCCGCTTCAGCGCGGACTGCAAGAAGCTCGGCATCAAGATCCACGGTACCTTCATCCTCGGCCTGCCGGGCGAGACGCAGGAAACCATCAAGAAGACGATCGAGTACGCGAAGGAAATCAATCCGCACACGATCCAGGTGTCGCTCGCCGCGCCGTATCCGGGCACGACGCTCTACAAGCAGGCCGTCGAGAACGGCTGGATGGAAGAGAACAAGACCATCAACCTGGTCAGCAAGGAAGGCGTGCAGCTCGCTGCGATCGGCTATGCGCACCTGTCGCGCGACGAGATCTATCACCATCTCGAGCAGTTCTATCGCCAGTTCTACTTCCGTCCGTCGAAGATCTGGGAAATCGTCCGCGAGATGCTGACGAGCTGGGACATGATGAAGCGCCGTCTGCGCGAAGGTGTCGAGTTCTTCCGCTTCCTGCGCGCACACGAGGCCTGATTCGTGACGACGCAGCGGGCGGCGCGGGCGCTGATCTTCACCGCGGACGACTTCGGGCTGCACCCGCGCGTCAACGCGGCGGTCGAGCGCGCGCACCGCGACGGCGTGCTGAACGCCGCCAGCCTGATGGTCGGTGCGCCCGCCGCGCAGGATGCGATCGAACGCGCGCGGCGGCTGCCGTCGCTCGCGGTCGGCCTGCATCTGGTGCTCGCGGACGGGCCGGCCACGCTGCCCGCGCATGAGATTCCCGCGCTCGTCGGCCCCGACGGGCGGTTCGGCGACGCGATGGCGAAGGACGGCTGTCGCTTCTTCTTCCTGCCGCACGTGCGTGCCCAACTGCGCCGCGAGATTCGCGCGCAGTTCGACGCGTTCGCGGCGAGCGGCCTGCCGCTCGACCACGTGAACGCGCACAAGCATTTCCACCTGCATCCGACCGTGCTGTCGATGATCATCGAGATCGGCCGCGACTACGGGCTGCGCGCGGTGCGGCTGCCTTACGAGACGAGCGCGCCCGCGCTGCTCAAGCCGTGGATTGCGCTCGTGCGCGCACGGCTCGACCGCGCGGGGCTCGCACACAACGACTACGTGGTCGGGATCGAGCATACGGGCGCGATGGACGAGGCCGTGCTGCTCGACGCGCTGGCCAAGCTGCCGCCGGGCGTTGGCGAGATCTATTGCCATCCGGCCGAGGCCGGCGACGGCCCGATCACGCCGACGATGTCCGGCTACCGTCCGGTGGACGAACTCGACGCGCTGCTGTCGCCGCGCGTCGCGGCCGCGCTGAAGGCGGCGGGCGTCGCGACCGGCGGCTTTGCCGACGTGTTCGGCCAGCCCGCGGCACGGCGCGGCGCGCCGGCATCGCGCGCACCGGGGGCGCAGCCGTCATGACCAAGTGGATCAAATGGCTCGGCTGGCCGCTCGGTATCGGCATCCTGCTGGCGCTGGGGCTGCATGAAGGCATCGGCGACGTGTCGCAGATGCTCGCGCGCGCCGGTTACGCGCTGCTGTGGCTCGTGCCGTTCCATGCGCTGCCGCTGCTGCTCGACGCCTACGCGTGGCACCTGCTGCTCGACAAGCGCTCGTCGCTGCCGTTCCTGTGGTGGATCGCAACCGTGCGCGAGGCGGTGAACCGGCTGTTGCCCGTGGTCGGGATCGGCGGCGAGCTGGTCGGGATCCGGCTCGCGCGCTGGCAGGTGCCGGACGCGAGCCGCGTGACGGCGTCGGTGATCGTCGAGGTGCTCGTGACTATCGTCGTCCAGTATGCGTTCGCCGCGCTCGGCCTCGTGCTGTTGCTCGCGACGACGGACAACATGGGCGGCGGCACGATCGGGCTCGCGCTGCTGCTCACGCTGCCGCTGCCGGTACTCGGCGTCGTGCTGATGCGCCGCGGCGGGATTTTCCATGCAATCGAGCGTTTCGCGGGCCGCCTGCTCGGCGATTCGCACCGGCTGCTGCAGGGCGTCGACGGCAAGCGGCTCGATGCCGACATCGATGGGCTGATGTCGCGTACGGGCCTGTTGTTCAGCGCATTCTTCTGGCAGCTGGCCGGCTACACGCTCGGCGCGCTCGAGATCTACTGGGCGCTCGCGCTGCTCGGCCATCCGGTGTCGATCGGCGGCGCGATCGCGATCGAGGCGATGACGCAGGCCGTGCGCCATGCGGCATTCATGGTGCCGGGCGGTCTCGGCGTGCAGGAGGCGACCGTCGTGCTGCTCGCGCAGATGTTCGGCGTCGATCGCGAGACGGCGCTGTCGCTCGCGCTGGTCAAGCGTGGCCGCGAGGTGCTGTTCGGCTGCCTGGCGCTCGGTTCGTGGCAGCTTGCCGAGCTCGTGCGCACGCGCCGCCGCATCGGTGTGCCGCCGGCCGTGCCGCGTGCGCCGCACGCGACGAGCCGCGTGGCCGAAACTGAAACCGAAACGATGCATTGAACACGAGACGGGCTGCGGGCCCGTCTCGCGCTTTTGGCGTCGCGCGGGTATCCTTGCCGCGTGTTTTCTCGACGCGTATTTCTTCCGATGAATTTCCGTTTCCGGCTGCTTCCCGTGACGATGCTGGCCGCCGCGCTGGCGCTGACCGGCTGCGACGACAAGCAAGGCAACCTCGACGTGCAACGTATCAGGGACTTCTTCAACGCGATCAAGCCCGCGCCGCTGCTGCTGAAGGGGCTGAAGGTCGGCGAATCGACCGAAGCCGACGTGCGCGGCACGATGGGCAAGCCCGAGACCGAGCGTGACTTCACCGACGGCTCGAAGCGCCTCGAATACCCGCGCGGCCCGATGGGCAACCAGACGTGGTTCGTCGACCTCGATGCGAACGGCCGCTACACGGGCGCGACGCAGGTGCTGACCGCCGAGAATTTCGCGAAGGTGCGCCCGGGGATGAACGAGGACGAGGTGCGGCGCCTGCTCGGCAAGCCCGGCGACATCGCGCAGTATCCGCTCAAGCCCGAGACGGTCTGGAGCTGGCGCTGGCTCGAGGACGGCGTCAACACCGACGCATTCTTCAACGTGCATTTCGGCCCGGACGGGCTTGTCTATACGACTTCGCGCTCCGATATCCTGAAGGGACGGTAAGCGCAGCCGCCTTCGGCGCTATATCGAAAAAGCGACCGGAAAATTGCAAAAAGTCCGCTTCCCTGCCCGTTATCCGGTTGTCAGGGAGCGGCTTTTTTCCTTTTGAAACAGGGGCGTAGGCCCTGGTTGCAAATGGTGGGACGGATTGCTGCGACGCAGCAATCCCGTGCAAGGTGATTTGAGGCAATCAATTTCGCTTGCGACTATCCGCGTCAGCCCGGCGCGGGACAGGCATACGCGTCGGCATCCATTCCAACTCTGGAGACGCGCGTGTTCCTTTACGGCTTTGGTCCTGTCCTCTGGGCCGGCACCGTGCAGACCATCGAGCTGTCGGTGCTGTCGCTCGCCACTGCGGTGGCGCTGGGGCTGATCGGCGCGGTGGCGAAGCTGTCGCACAACCGGGTGCTGCGAGCGATCGCGACCGGTTATACGACGCTGATCCGCTCGGTGCCCGATCTTGTCCTGATGCTGCTGTTGTTCTACAGCATCCAGATCTGGCTGAACCAGTTCACCGACTTCGTCGGCTGGGACCAGATCGACATCGACCCGTTCGTGGCCGGCGTGCTGACGCTCGGCTTCATCTATGGCGCGTACTTCACCGAGACGTTCCGCGGGGCGTTCCTGTCGGTGCCGCGCGGCCAGCTCGAAGCCGGCGCGGCTTACGGGATGAGCGGCGCGCGCGTGTTCGCCCGGATCATGTTTCCGCAGATGATGCGCTTCGCGCTGCCGGGCATCGGCAACAACTGGCAGGTGCTCGTGAAGGCCACCGCGCTGGTGTCGATCATCGGGCTTGCGGACGTCGTGAAGGCCGCGCAGGACGCCGGCAAGAGCACGTTCAACATGTTCTTCTTCATCCTCGTCGCGGCGCTGATCTATCTCGCGATCACGACCGTTTCCAACCTCGTGCTGATCCAGCTCGAGAAGCGTTATTCCATGGGCGTGCGGCACGCAGAACTATGATCGAGATCCTCCAGGAATTCGGCCAGGCGTTCCTTTACTGGGACGGCCAGCGCCTCTCCGGCCTCGCGGTAACGCTGTGGCTGCTCGTCGCGTCGATCTCGCTCGGCTTCGTGTGCGCGGTGCCGCTCGCGGTCGCGCGCGTGTCGAGGAACAAGTGGGTGTCGACGCCGGTGCGGTTCTACACGTACGTGTTCCGCGGCACGCCGCTCTACGTGCAGTTGCTGCTGCTGTACACGGGCATGTACAGCCTCGAGTTCGTGCGTTCGCACTCGCTGCTCGACGCGTTCTTCCGCAGCGGCTTCAACTGCGCGATCCTCGCGTTCGCGCTGAACACCTGCGCGTACACGACCGAGATCTTCGCGGGGGCGATCCGCGCGATTCCGCACGGCGAGGTCGAGGCTGCGCGCGCCTACGGGATGTCGCCGTTCACGATGTACCGCCGCGTGATCCTGCCGTCGGCGCTGCGCCGCGCGCTGCCGCTGTACAGCAACGAGGTGATCCTGATGCTGCACGCGACCACCGTCGCGTTCACGGCGACCGTGCCGGACATCCTGAAGGTTGCACGCGACGCGAATTCCGCGACCTACATGGCGTTCCAGTCGTTCGGAATCGCCGCGCTGATCTATCTTGCGGTATCGTTCGCACTCGTCGCGGCGTTTCGCCGCGCGGAGCGCCACTGGCTTGCGTATCTCGCGGCCGCCCGTCATTGAATCACTTCGAGGAGAGCCAGTTGGCCGAGATCACTCAAACGAGCGCTGCCGCTTCCACCAAGCTTGCCGCGGTCGACATTCACAAGCGCTACGGCGACAACGAAGTGCTCAAGGGCGTATCGCTGAACGCGAAGGCCGGTGACGTCATCAGCATCATCGGCGCGAGCGGCTCGGGCAAGAGCACGTTCCTGCGCTGCATCAATTTTCTCGAGCGGCCCAATGCGGGGCAGATCGTCGTCGACGGCGAGGCCGTGCGCACGAAGGCCGACCGCGCCGGTGCGCTCGAAGTCGCCGATCACAAGCAGCTGCAGCGCATCCGCACGAAGCTCGCGATGGTGTTCCAGCACTTCAACCTCTGGGCGCACATGAACGTGCTCGAGAACGTGATGGAAGCCCCCGTGCACGTGCTCGGCATTTCTAAGAAGGAAGCCGAGGAGCGGGCGCGCGAGTACCTGGAGAAGGTCGGCTTGCCGCCGCGCGTCGAGAAGCAGTATCCGTCGCACCTGTCGGGCGGCCAGCAGCAGCGCGTGGCGATTGCGCGTGCGCTGGCGATGCATCCGGACGTGATGCTGTTCGACGAGCCGACGTCGGCGCTCGACCCGGAGCTGGTGGGCGAAGTGCTGAAGGTGATGCAGAAGCTGGCCGAGGAAGGCCGCACGATGATCGTCGTCACGCACGAGATGGGCTTTGCGCGCAACGTATCGAACCACGTGATGTTCCTGCATCAGGGGCGGACCGAGGAAGAGGGCGACCCGAAGGAAGTGCTGGTGCGCCCGCAGAGCGAGCGGCTCAAGCAGTTCCTGTCGGGCAGTCTCAAGTAACGCGACAGGGCAGGTTTCAACCGTGGTACCGGTGTCTCGTCCCGCAGGCGCCACCCGCACGACGCAGGTGGCGATCGTTGCATTGCCGCCCGTGTCGATGTCGGGCGTGGGTCCGATCGTCGATGCGCTGAACCTCGCGAACGAGATCGACGGGCGGCTGCTGTATCGGTGGCAGGTGTGTTCGTGGGACGGGCGGCCGGTGCCGCTCGCCGGCGGCGCGCAGTGGCATGCCGATGCGGCGTTCAACGATGCGATCGCGTGCGACTGGGTCATCGTCGTGTCGGAGCGGTTTCAGCAGTTTGCCGACTATCGGTTGTTTCTCGCGAGTCTCGCGAGGGTGGGGCAGCGGACGCCTATCGTCACTGGCATTCATCATGGCGTGTGGTGGCTTGCCATGGCCGGGCAGCTTTCCGGGTATCGCGTGAGCGTGAACTGGGAGACGTATCAGCAGTTCGCCGAACAGTTCGAGCGGTCGATCGTCACGCAGCAGATCTTCGAGATCGATCGGGATCGGGCCACCTGTGCGGGTGGGCAGGCTACGGTTGATTTCATGCTGGCCATGATTGGCCGGGAACATGGGCCCGATCTCGCTGAGAGGATCGCCGATGCGCTTGGGGCCGGGACTTTGCGCAGTGGCGAGGAACGGCAGCGGATTCCTTTTGTTACCGCGCCCGGTGAGCGACACCCTCAGTTGAACGATGCTTTGCTTTTGATGGAAGCCAATGTCGAAGATCCTTTGACGACCGATGAGATCGCCGAGCTGGTTGGCGTTTCACGCCGGCAGTTGGAGCGGCTCTTTCGGCAGTATCTCGGGGCGATGCCCTCCAAGTATTACCTCAATCTTCGGTTGCTCAAGGCCCGGACTCAACTGCAGCGGACTAGCAAGTCGGTTGTGCAGGTTAGTCTCGCCTGTGGGTTTTCTTCTGCTGCGCATTTTTCTAATGCGTACCGCGAACGGTTTGGCGTGACGCCGCGGGAAGATCGGAGAGCCTGGCTCGAGAAGCAGACCGGCGGTGGCGGGGAGCCGCGTGGAGGCGCGCTGGTTGAGCGCGGTGCGAAGGATTGATTTCGTTTTTGGTGGTTCGCGTTTGTGTTTCGTGAAGCACCGGTGATCTTGTCGGTCTATTAGTGTCGCCCCTGCGCGGGGCGGCGGTTACTTTTCTTTGTCTTGCCAAAGAAAAGTAACCAAAAGAAAGGCGCTCGGATAACGCATGACCTCCCGGTGCCATGGTCGGCAGAGTGGTTCGCGCCTAAGTGTCCGCGCCAGTCGCGAACGCGGAGTGGTTCGAGCAATGGTTCTGACACCCTCCACTACCCAACAGAGCGGTATACCACCCGCTAGCTCCATCCTCGCTACGCTTCTAAGTGGCTATCTGACAAGCCATCGGTCGACGAGCCATAGGTAGGGGGCGACATGAAGCAATAGATAGATCAGCATAACGAACAATGTGGCAACTACGAACTTGATGCCCCATCTGCGCGGCGACCAACGTTTATAAGCAAAGGCGTTGAGCGTGGCAAAAACGACCGACGGCCATAAGGTCGTAATGAGCAAGGTTACGATGTAAACTGCATGAGGCGCGCAGTGTTCCATGTCGCTACAGCCGGCCGACCGCGATTGCAGGGCGTCAGGCCAAGGAATATGGCTGAATACATAGAGGCAAGCAGCTGCAACAAGCAAGCCCCACACGAGGCCTAGAATAACGAAAACTATACGTGTCAATTCACCTCCCAGAATAGGATTTCTTTAGATTTCGCTAGGTCCGAAATCACATTCTCGTTCCCCCCGCGAAGCCGCGACAATAAGTCTGGGAACGTTCGCTGACCAAGGCGAAATCGCCAGAACGACGCAAAGGATGGTGTCAATGTGTCTTTGTTCCACAGGTCGATGTGACCGCCACTCAGTGCATCGGCTGAGTCGCCGTCCTGGCGCCAGTAACCGAAAAAGTAGATGATGCCGGTTCGATTTTGTATCTTGTCTTGCCAATTCGGGCCGGTGATGTTTTCAGGTTTACCAAGCCCAAGGAACGGGCGAAGCTTTAACCATTCAGCTAGCTCGTAAGCGCGTGTCGCTGTCGCTTTGCCGCCGAGTTTCAGGCGGCCTAGTGTCTTCTTGCCAGGCATCGGCTTCAGCACGTTTTGAGAAAACGACTTCATGTCGCTGCCGATGCTGTGAAATGTAACGCTCATGCGTATGGCACATTGATTCTCATAGTCGCCAGTGCGGTCATCGTAGGGGTCTTTGTTCGGATACGCGTTCCAAAGTTCTTGGAAGGACAACGCCTGAAGTTGTACGGATTTCTTGGATTTTGGCGTGTCATTCGTGCGGACCTTCGTGGAGGGGTTAGGCATGGCTTACCCCGCTGTGTTTTTTTGCAATCGCTTCGTCGCCCCAATAAACGGTGTAGTTTCCTGATCCGTCGCCGGTGTGGACGCGGGGTAGCTCGCCGGTTGCATCGAGGACTCCAGAATGGATGCGTCCGTCTGTCGTCTCGATGTAGTAGGGATAGCCGCCGGGACTATCGGAAGTACTGCCGCCACTAGTCTTTACCTCGACCTGTTCATCGAATGCGCCTTTCTTGATCGACGCGACACCGCCCGTTGCCGTGCGGCTCGAAATGACTTCCCCGAGACCCTTTAGCCGATCCTCACACCAAGCTTCGCCTGACAGTAACGCGATGATGCTCGGTGGAGTCGGGCAGCCGCACAGAACAATATCGCGGTCGAGTGCGACCTCTCCCTGGAACTTGAGTCGATATGGCCCGCCAGCCTTTGCGATGATGCCCACGCTTTGACATGCAGTACAGAATGCACTACCGCCGATCAAGGCTGCCTGATGCCCGTGGATCAGGAACGGCGGTCCACTGTATGAGTTGATTCTCCCGCCGCTTGAGAGACTATCGCCGACGACCGCGATTCTTCTGTTCATTGTTTTGACCCTCTCGGAAAGTCGCAATCGTAGTCGCACCGGGAAAAGAGCCATCTTGATATTGTTTGCGGTGCTCGAGAGGGCGCGCGCGGGGTACGTTGCTAGCACGTGGGGTTTCGCGCCATTGCGTGCGGTGATTTCCAGAACTGATCGATTGATCCCGTCGTGCCAAGGGGCTTCCCTGTCGGCCGAGCGAAGCGAGGGCGGAGCTAGCGGGCGGTATACCGCTCTGTTGGGTAGTGGAGGGTGTCAGAACTATTGCTCGAACCACTCCGGGTTCGTGACTGGCGCGGACACTTAGGCGCGAACCACTCTGCCGACCATGGCACCGGGAGGTCATGCGTTATCCGAGCGCCTTTCTTTTGGTTACTTTTCTTTGGCAAGACAAAGAAAAGTAACCGCCGCCCCGCGCAGGGGCGACACTAATAGACCGACACGATCACAGGTGCTTCACACCAAACGCAGAAAGACCCGCCAAAAAAGCCCCAAAATACCAACACCCAAACCCAACACCACCCCGCCGGGAAGGCAAAATAAAAGCGATCTATCCGCTTCCGATAGAACCCGTCGCAATTCCGCAAGACGCTTGCGTCACCCTTACCTAAACTTGATCCTGTTGAACCCTCTTACGAAACCGAAAGGAACGACCATGACGACCTCGACCGTGAACCGCCAGACATTCGATGAAGTGATGGTGCCGGTATTTTCCCCCGCGCCGTTCGTGCCGGATCGCGCAGAGGGCTCCCGCGTATGGGACACGGCCGGCCGCGAGTACATCGATTTCGCGTGCGGTATCGCCGTGACGTCGCTCGGCCACGGCCACCCGGAACTGCTGAAGGTCCTGGACGAACAAAGCCGCAAGCTCTGGCACATCGGCAACGGCTACACGAACGAGCCGGTGCTGCGCCTCGCGAAGCGCCTCGAATCGCTGACCTTCGCCGACCGTGCATTTTTCGCGAACTCGGGCGCGGAAGCGAACGAAGCCGCACTGAAGCTCGCCCGCCGTGTCGCGTTCGATCGCCACGGCGCCGATAAGGCCGAAATCATCTCGTTCGTGCAGTCGTTCCACGGCCGCACGTTCTTCACGGTCAGCGTCGGCGGCCAGCCGAAATACTCGGAAGGCTTCGGCCCCGTGCCGGCCGGCATCAAGCACCTGCCGTACAACGACATCGAAGCCGCCAAGGCCGCGATCGGCCCGCAAACCTGCGCGGTGATCGTCGAGCCCGTGCAAGGCGAAGGCGGCGTGATCCCGGCGGATCCGGCCTTCCTGAAGGCTCTGCGCGAAGCGTGCGACGCACACGGCGCACTGCTGATTTTCGACGAAGTGCAAACGGGCGTCGGCCGCACGGGCCAGTTCTACGCGTACATGGACACGGGCGTCACGCCGGACATCCTGACGACCGCGAAGGCGCTTGGCAACGGCTTCCCGATCGGCGCGATGCTGACGACGAACGAACTGGCCGCGCACTTCAAGGTCGGCGTGCATGGCACGACCTACGGCGGCAACCCGCTCGCGTCGGCGATCGCCGACAAGGTCGTCGAACTGATCGGCGACCCGGCACTGCTCGAAGGCGTGCGCGAACGCAGCGTGCGCCTGAAGGGCGCGCTCGAACGCATCAACGCGCGCTTCGGCATCTTCAAGGACGTGCGTGGCAAGGGCCTGCTGGTCGGCGCCGAACTCACCGCCGCATTCGACGGCCGTGCGAAGGACTTCGTCACCGCAGCAGCAGAGAACGGCCTGATCATGCTGATCGCCGGCCCGAACGTGCTGCGCTTCGTCCCGTCGCTGGTGATCCCGTTCGACCTGCTCGACGAAGGCATGAAGCGCTTCGAGAAGGCAGTCGAACAAGTGCTCGCCGCACAGGAAGCCACCGCGCGCTGATCGGCGCGCCCATCGCAGACAGGAACGACGATGCTATTTGTTCGCCCCGGCAAACTCACGGATCTCGATGCGCTCGCGCACATGGCGCGCACCGCGCAGCCGGTCCTGCACTCGCTGCCGCACGACCGCGCGGCGCTCGAAGCGCGCGTGGCGCTCTCCGAGGATTCGTTTCGCGCGGACGTCGACTTCGCCGGCGAGGAGTTCTACCTCTTCGTGCTCGAGGATTCGACGACCGGCAAGCTGCTCGGCACGGCGAGCATCGTGGCCGCGGCCGGCTACTCGGAACCGTTCTACGCGTTCCGCAACGACGCACTGATCCACGCGTCGCGCGAGTTGCACGTGAACCGCAAGATCCACGCGCTCACGATGTCGCACGAGCTGACCGGCAAGAGCCGGCTGGCGGGCTTCTACGTCGATCCGTCGCTGCGCGGCGACGCGGCCGCGCACCTGATCTCGCGCGCGCGGATGATGTACATCGCCGCGAACCGCCGCCGCTTCACGCCGGAAGTGTTCACGCTGCTGCTCGGCGTGAGCGACGGCAACGGCGCATCGCCGTTCTGGGAAGCGGTGGGCCGCAAGTTCTTCGGCCGCGACTTCACCGACGTCGACATCGCGTCGGGCGGCCGCAGCCGCACCTTCATCGCGGAAGTGATGCCGGCCTATCCGCTCTACGTGCCTCTGCTGCCGGAAGCCGCGCAGCGCGTGCTCGGCGAGCCGAACGAATCGGCGCTGCTCGCGTACGACATCCATCTCGAGGAAGGCTTCGAGCCCGACCGCTTCGTCGACATCTTCGACGCGGGCCCGGTGCTGACCGCGCAGGTCGACCGCACCGCGTGCGTGAAGCACGGCGCCGAGCGCGTCGTGCGCGAAGCGGCGCACCAGCAGGGCGACGTCGCGTACATGGTGTCGACGGGCAGCGGCGAATCGTTCCGCTGCGTGCTGGCCGACCTGCCGGGCGGTGCGGCCGATGCACCGCTCGCGAGCGACGTGCGCGCGGCGCTCGATGTGAAGGATGGCGATGTCGTGCGCTGCGTGCCGCTGCACCGCCGCGACGATGAAGATTTGAAGGGAGACGCAGCATGATCGTCGTTCGGGTCGTACAAACGGGCGACGTCGATTCGCTCGTGTCGCTCGCGAAGGAAACCGGGCCGGGCCTGACCACGTTCAAGCCCGACCGCGACGCGCTCGCCGCGCGCATCGAGCGCACGCGCCGCACGCTCGCGGGCGAGGCGGCAGCAGGCGAGGCCGGCTACTTCTTCGTGATGGAAGAATCGAAGACGGGCGACATCGCGGGCGTGTGCGGGATCGAGACGCAGGTCGGCCTCGAACAGCCGTTCTACAACTATCGCGTGAGCACGGTCGTGCATGCGAGCCAGGAGCTCGGCGTGTGGACGCGGATGTCCGCGCTGAACATCTCGCACGACCTGACCGGCTATGCGGAAGTGTGCTCGCTGTTCCTGAGCCCGCGCTATCGCACGGGCGGCGTGGGCGGCCTGCTGTCGCGCTCGCGCTTCATGTTCATCGCGCAGTTCCGCGAGCGCTTTCCGGAACGCATCTGCGCGGAACTGCGCGGCCACTTCGACGACGACGGCACGTCGCCGTTCTGGCGCGCCGTCGGTTCGCACTTCTACCAGATCGATTTCAACGCGGCCGACTATCTCAGCTCGCACGGCCGCAAGTCGTTCCTTGCGGAACTGATGCCGCGCTACCCGGTGTACGTCGACCTGCTGCCGCAGGACGCACAGGATGCAGTCGGCCTCACGCACCGCGACACGCTGCCGGCCCGCAAGATGCTCGAGGCGGAAGGGCTGCGTTACCAGAATCACGTCGACATCTTCGACGCGGGCCCCGTGCTCGAATGCCACGTCAACGACCTGCGCACGGTGCGCGAGAGCGTCGTCGTGCCGGTCGCGATCGGCGTGCCGGATGCACGGGATGACGCGCCGAAGTCGCTCGTGTCGAACACGTCGCTCACCGATTTCCGCGTCGGCGTCGCGCCGGGCGTGGTCGCGAACGGTTCGTTCGTGCTGTCGGCCGCCGATGCCGTCGCGCTCGACGTGAAGGCCGGCGATCCGGTCCGCGTGCTGCCGCTCAAAGTCAAACAGGGATAAACGAATCATGACGGAACTCTTCATCGACGGCGCCTGGGTCGCAGGCTCGGGCCCCGTGTTCGCTTCGCGCAACCCGGGCACCGACGAGATCGCATGGCAGGGCGAGAGCGCATCGGCGGCCGACGTCGATCGCGCGGTCGCGAGCGCGCGCCGCGCATTCGCCGGCTGGTCGGCGCTCGACTTCGAATCGCGCTGCGCGATCGCCAAGCGTTTCGCCGCGTTGCTCAACGAGCGCAAGGAAGCAATCGCGACCGCGATCGGCCGCGAGACGGGCAAGCCGCTGTGGGAAGCGCGCACGGAAGTCGCGTCGATGGCCGCGAAGGTCGGCATCTCGATCCAGGCGTACCAGGAACGCACCGGCGAGAAGCGCCAGGACATGGCCGACGGCGTCGCGGTGCTGCGCCACCGCCCGCACGGCGTGGTCGCGGTATTCGGCCCGTACAACTTCCCCGGCCACTTGCCGAACGGCCATATCGTGCCCGCGCTGATCGCCGGCAATGCGGTCGTGTTCAAACCGTCGGAGCTCGCACCGGGCGTCGCGCGCGCGACGGTCGAAGTGTGGAAGGATGCCGGGCTGCCGGCCGGCGTGCTGAACCTCGTGCAGGGCGAGAAGGACACGGGCATTGCGCTCGCGAACCATCGGCAGATCGACGGGCTGTTCTTCACGGGCAGCTCTGATACGGGCACGCTGCTGCACAAGCAGTTCGGCGGCCGTCCGGAAATCGTGCTCGCGCTCGAGATGGGCGGCAACAACCCGCTCGTGATCGGCGAAGTCGAAGATATCGACGCGGCCGTCCATCACACGATCCAGTCGGCGTTCCTGTCGGCCGGCCAGCGCTGCACGTGCGCGCGCCGCATCTTCGTGCCGCAGGGCGCGTTCGGCGACCGCTTCCTCGCGCGCTTCGCCGACGTGACGTCGAAGATCACGGCCGACGTGTTCGACGCCGATCCGCAGCCGTTCATGGGCGCGGTGATCTCGGCACGCGCGGCGGCGAAGCTCGTCGACGCGCAGTCGCGCCTGGTCGAGCAGGGCGCGAAGCCGATCATCGCGATGACGCAGCGCGATCCGCGCCTCGGCTTCGTGAACGCGGCGATCGTCGACGTGACGGGCGTCGCGAACCTGCCCGACGAAGAACATTTCGGCCCGCTCGCGCAGATCGTGCGCTACGCGACGTTCGACGAAGCGATCGAACGCGCGAACGACACGGCGTTCGGCCTTTCCGCCGGCCTGCTCGCCGACGACGCGAAGGTGTGGGAACACTTCCGCCGCACGATCCGCGCCGGGATCGTCAACTGGAACCGGCCGACCAACGGCGCATCGTCCGCCGCACCGTTCGGCGGCACCGGCCGCTCGGGCAACCATCGTCCGAGCGCGTACTACGCGGCCGACTATTGTGCGTTTCCGATGGCGTCGGTGGAGAGCACGCAACTGACCTTGCCCGCGAGCCTGTCGCCGGGCCTGCATTTCTGATCGAGGGAACGACGATGAACGCACAAGAAGCCAATTTCGACGGGCTCGTCGGCCCGACCCACAACTACGCCGGGCTGTCGTTCGGCAACGTGGCGTCGCTCAACAACGAAAAGTCGGCCGCGAATCCGAAGGCCGCCGCGAAGCAGGGGCTGCGCAAGATGAAGCAGCTCGCGGATCTCGGCTTCGCACAGGGCGTGCTGCCGCCGCAGGAGCGGCCGTCGCTGCGCCTGTTGCGCGAGCTCGGCTTCTCCGGCAAGGACGCGGACGTGATCGCGAAGGCCGCGAAGCAGGCGCCCGAACTGCTCGCCGCGGCGAGCTCGGCGTCGGCGATGTGGACCGCGAACGCGGCCACCGTCAGCCCGTCGGCCGACACGAGCGATGGCCGCGTGCATTTCACGCCGGCGAACCTGTGCAGCAAGCTGCATCGCGCGATCGAACACGACGCGACGCGCCGCACGCTGTCGACGCTGTTCGCCGATCCCGCGCATTTCGCGGTGCATGAAGCGCTGACCGGCACGCCGGCACTCGGCGACGAAGGCGCGGCGAACCACACGCGCTTCTGCGCCGAATACGGCAAGCCGGGCATCGAGTTCTTCGTGTACGGCCGCGCGGAATATCGCCGCGGCCCCGAGCCGAAGCGCTTCCCGGCACGCCAGACCTTCGAGGCGAGCCGCGCGGTCGCGCATCGCCACGGTCTTGCCGAAGAAGCGACGGTCTATGCGCAGCAGGATCCGGACGTGATCGACGCGGGCGTGTTCCACAACGACGTGATCTCGGTCGGCAACCGTGACACGCTGTTCACGCACGAGCGCGCGTTCGTCAACAAGCAGGCGATCTACGACACGCTGACCGCTGCGCTCGACGCACGCGGCGCGCGCCTGAACGTGATCGAGGTGCCCGAGGCGGCCGTGAGCGTGAACGACGCGGTGACGTCGTACCTGTTCAACAGCCAGCTGCTGTCGCGCGCGGACGGTTCGCAGGTGCTCGTCGTGCCGCAGGAATGTCGCGAGAACGGGAACGTCGCGGCCTATCTCGACGAACTCGCGGCCGGCAACGGTCCGATTCACGACGTGCTCGTGTTCGACCTGCGCGAAAGCATGAAGAACGGCGGCGGCCCTGCCTGCCTGCGCCTGCGCGTCGTGCTGAACGAAGCGGAACGCGCGGCCGTCACGTCGAACGTGTGGATCAACGACACGCTGTTCGCGTCGCTCGACACGTGGATCGACCGGCACTATCGCGATCGCCTCGCACCGGACGATCTCGCCGATCCGGCGTTGCTCGACGAATCGCGCACGGCGCTCGACGAACTCACGCAGATCCTGCGCGTCGGTTCGCTGTATGACTTCCAGCGTTGATTCCCGCATGGCCGCCGCGCTGCTCGACGACTTCCTCGCGTTCACGCTGACCGGTCGCGCGCCGTCCGTAACGGACGGCACCTGCGCCGCCGGCGCCGTGCGCTGGCAATGGCTCGGCGACGGGCTGCTCGCCCTCGAACCGGCCGCGGCTGCGGGCGCGGCGCGCCCGAGTGTGCTCGTGTCGGCCGGCGTGCACGGCGACGAGACGGCGCCGATCGAGCTGCTGTCGATGCTCGTGCGCGATCTCGCATCGGGCGCGCTGCCGCTCGCGTGCCGGCTGCTCGTCGTGCTCGGCAACGTGCCGGCGATGCGTGCCGGCGAACGCTATCTCGACGATGACCTGAACCGCCTGTTCAGCGGCCGTCACGCGCAGGTGCCCGCCAGCCGCGAAGCGCCGCGCGCTGCGCAGCTCGAAGCGGCGGCTTCGTCGTTCTTCGCGGCCGCGCCGGCCGGCGCCGCGCGCTGGCACATCGACATGCACACGGCGATCCGCGCATCGGTGTTCGAGCAGTTCGCGTTGCTGCCGCACACGGGCACGCCGCCGACGCGCACGATGTTCGAATGGCTCGGCGACGCGCGCATCGCGGCCGTGCTGCTGCATACCGCGAAGGGCAACACGTATTCGCATTTCACCGCCGAGCACTGCGGCGCGCTCGCGTGCACGCTGGAACTCGGCAAGGTGCGTCCGTTCGGCCAGAACGACCTGACGCGCTTCGCGCCGGCCGACCGCGCGGTACGCAAGCTCGTGTCGGGGGCGAGGGGCGATGCCGACGCGACGCTGCCGCGCGTCTTCACGGTGATCGACCAGATCACGAAGCAGAGCGACGCGCTGGAACTGTTCGTCGCGGCCGACGTCGCGAACTTCACCGCGTTTGCACGCGGCACGGTGCTCGCGCAGGACGGCGAGTACCGCTACACGGTGAAGCACGACGAGGAGCGCATCGTGTTCCCGAATCCGACGGTGAAGCCGGGTTTGCGCGCGGGCCTGCTCGTCGTCGACACGACGCACGACACGCTCGCCGCGCTCGTCTGACGGTGACCGATTGCGCGCGGCCGCGGCGACCTGCGGCCTGCGCTTCGCCCGGCAACGATTTCATTTTTGAGATGACGCCAGCACGCCGCGCAGACGGCCCGTGCGGCGCGCTTGCGTATTTGCGACATCGTCTTGCAAGTTCGATGGGCAGCTCGGTTGACGTCGGCGCACGCAGTGCAGCATCGCGTGCCGGCGGCTGCTTTGCCATATCGGGCCGCGCGGATTGGTACAATCGCGGCCTTGCGGCTGTTGCGCCGCATCACGGCGCGGTGACAGTATTGCCGCGGTCATCCGACCCTGCAATGATGCATGCGCCCGTAGTTCCGGAACATTCGAGTATCGAGGAGAACACCTGATGAAGTTGGATTGGCGTAAAGTGGCCGCGCATGCGGTGGTGGTGGCATCGGCCGTGGCGGCAGGCAGCGCGATGGCAGCGGATCTGAAAGAGATCCGTTTCGGCGTCGAAGCCTCGTACGCGCCGTTCGAATACAAGACGCCCGACGGCAAGCTGACCGGCTTCGACATCGACATCGGCAACGCGGTGTGCGCGAAGCTGAAGACGAAGTGCGTGTGGGTCGAGAACGACTTCGACGGCCTGATCCCGGCACTGCAGGCGCGCAAGTTCGACGCGATCAACTCGGACATGACGATCACCGACCAGCGCAAGCACGCGATCGCGTTCACCGATGCGATCTACACGATCCCGAACCAGCTGATCGCGAAGCAGGGCAGCGGCCTGCTGCCGACCCCGCAATCGCTGAAGGGCAAGCGTGTCGGCGTGCTGCAGGGCACGATCCAGGAAGCGTACGCGAAGAAGAAGTGGGCGCCGGCAGGTGTTGAAGTCGTGCCGTACCAGACGCAGGATCTGGCCTACGCCGACCTGAAGTCGGGCCGTCTCGACGCGACGTTCCAGGACGCGGAAGCCGGTTCGAAGGGCTTCCTGACGAAGCCGCAAGGCCAGGGCTTCGCGTTCGCGGGCGGTACCGTGAGCGACGCCGAGATCCTCGGCTCGGGCGTCGGCTTCGGCCTGCGCAAGAACGACGCGGCACTGAAGACCGCACTGGATCAGGCGCTGAAGGAACTGAAGGCCGACGGCACGATCGACAACCTCGCGAAGAAGTACTTCAGCGTGCCCGTGACGCTCAAGTAAGCGTAACGTTCGATCGCACGATGCAAGCAAACCGGCCGCTGATGCGGCCGGTTTGTTTTTGGGGGCGGGAAACGACGAGAGAAGCGGCGGCCGCGTCAGGCCGGAAAGAACCGCCCCAGTTCGCGCGCGAGCTCGTTGAGCACGGCCATCTCCTGCTGCGTGATCTTGCGCGCGGGCTGCGCGCCGGCCCAGTCGCCGTATAGCAGCGCGACGGTCGTCGTGCCGACGCGCACGGGCAGCAGCACGAACGCGCGCGTGTCGTCGAATGCGTCGAGATACCACGCGGGCAGGCGCTTGAGCATCTTCGGCTCCTGCGCCTGCTCGATGAAGATGCCGACCGAGTTCGAGATCGCGAGATGAAACACGTCCGGCTCGAAGCGCTCGTCGAAACGCAGCCGGTCGAGCGTCGTATCGACGCCGGGGCCGAAGCCGAGGCGCGCGGCGAACATGCCGTCGTCGTGGCGCACGAACATCACGGTGCGCGTGAACGCGAGGCCGGCCAGCAGGCTCTCCGATGCGAGCGCGAGCACGGGGGTGAGCACGTGCTCGGACGGCAGCGCGCGCAGGTCCGCGAGGCCGGCTTCGAGGCACGCCTCGGGCTCGGCCTGAGCACGTGCGATCGCATCGGCGTTCGCACGCAGCTCGACGATCTCGCGCATCACGGTGTCGCTCGCTTCCTCGCGCGAGAGCCGCTCGGCGATCTCGACGAGTGCGTCGGATTCCATGTCGAGTTCCGCGCCGTAGTGCTGCGCGAGCGCCGCGATGCGCGCGTCGCGCTGCGGGCTCGCGGGTATCACGAGCGCGCTCGCGACGTCGGTCGAGCAGCGGCTGATCGCGCGCAGCCAGCGGACGCGGTCGGCCGGGCCGTCATCGGTCGCATGGTCCGCATCGTCGTCGTCGTTGCCGAACGCATCGACGTGAACCAGGTGCTCGTGGTCGGCCATCCCCGCGCGGATCACGTCGGGCAATCGCCACCGCGCGGCCGCCTCGAGCCCGATCTCGTCGAAGCCGACGCCGAGCACATCGATGCAGGCGGCCGTTTCGTCGCCGTTCAGCTCGGCCGCGCGGCGGCGGATCCGGTCCCACTCGCTGTCGAGATAGCAGACCACGAGCAGCTTGCCGACCTGGCGCATCAGCGTGCAGACGACGGCTTCTTCGCCCCCGCGCAGCTCGGCGCGTTCGGTTAGCTTGCGTGCAACGCAGCCGGACAGCAGCGCGCGGTTCAGTTCGAGCTTCGCGTCGATGCGCCGCGGCGTGCTGTGGTGGAAATGGTCGACGAGCTTGAGCCCGACGACCAGATGGCCGACGGCGTCCATGCCGAGCACCATCAGTGCGCGGGTCACGGTCGTGATGTTGCCGCCGAACGCCATGTACATCGCGGAGTTCGCGAGCCGCAGCACTTTCTGCGTGAGCGCGAAGTCCGACAGCACGACGCGCACGAGCGCGGTGAAGTCGAGGTCGTCGTTCTTCATCGCGGCCATCGTCGCGCGCAGCGATTCCGACAGCAGCGGGAAATCGCCCCGTTCGTTCATCCGGGCCCACAGCTTGTCGAGCAAGGCGGTGCGGGGCAGGTGTTCGGTGATTGACATACGGATCTGTCCGGTTCGCCGCGCGCGTCAGGCGGCGGCGTGCAGGTGCAGCTGCTGCGCCTCGAAGCGCCGCGCGAGCTCCTCGGAAGGCAGCGCCTGGCAGACGAGCCAGCCCTGGATATGGTTGCAGCCCATCTCCGTCAGCAATTCGCGCTGCGCCTCGGTCTCGACGCCTTCCGCGACGAGCTCGAGATCGAGCGTCTGCGCGAGGCCGACCACCGCCGACACGATCGCGCGGTCGTTGCGCGAGGTCAGCAGGTTCTCGACGAAACTGCGGTCGATCTTCAGCTTCGCGAGCGGGAAGCGCTGCAGATACGCGAGACTCGAATAGCCGGTGCCGAAATCGTCGATCGCGAAGCGGATGCCGAGATCGGTTAGCTCCTCGAGCAGCCCCTTCGCATGCGCGGGATCGTGCATCAGCAGGCTTTCGGTGATTTCGAGCACGATGCGGCGCGGGTCGATGCCCGTCAGCGCGATCGCCTCGCGCACGCTCTGCGTGAAGCGCGGGTCGCGGAACTGCTGCGGCGACACGTTGACCGCCACGTACTGCAGCGCGAGCCCCTGGCGATCCCAGGCGACGAGCTGCATGCACGCGGCCTTGAGCACCCAGTTGCCGAGATAGTTGATCAGGCCGATCGATTCGGCGAGCGGAATGAAGGTCGCCGGCGGCACGAGCCCGTGCACCGGATGACGCCAGCGGATCAGCGCCTCGACGCCGACCACCGCGCCCGACTGGCTGCGCGTGATCGGCTGGAAATGGAGCGAAAACTCGCCGTTGCGCACGCCGTCGTACAGGTCGGCTTCGAGCTTCAGCCGTTCGGCATCCGCCGGATCGTCGACGGGCGCGTGGAACGCGAGTGCGTTGCCTCCCGACGCCTTTGCCTGCGCGAGTGCGTGGTCGGCGCGGCGCAGCAGCGGGCTGTGGTGCTGCGCGCGATGGGGCACGGCGCGTTCGTCGGGGTAGAGCGCGATGCCGATGCTCGCGGACAGGTGCACGGTCTGCCCCTGGTACACGTAGGGCTCGCGCACCGCGGCCTGCAGCCGGCGCGCGAGCGCATCGGCCGCATTGCTTGCCTGCGTGCGGTCCGGCGCGCCGAGCACGACCGCGAACTTGTCGCTCGCGACGCGCGCGAGCCGTTCGTTCGGCGTGACGATTGCCTTCAGCCGCTGCGCGGTCTCGCGCAGCAGCATGTCGCCCGCGTCGTAGCCAAGGGCACGGTTGATCCGCTGGTAGTCGTCGAGGTCGAGCAGCAGCAGCGCCGCGCAGGTGCCGTCCGCGTCGGCGGCCTGCTGCGCGCGCATCAGCGCGGGCACGAGCGCGGACAGGTTGTCGAGCCCCGTCATCGGGTCGTGATGCATTTCGTAGGTCAGGCGCGCCTCGAGCGCGCGCCACGACGACACGTCGAACGCCGCGATCGCGAACCCGTCGACTCCGTGGTGGCGGCTCTTGAACGCGCGAATCTCGACGTCCAGCGGGTAGGTGAGCGACTTGACGATGCACATCGTCGCCTTCTCGACCTGGCCGGAACGCGCGGCGCGTGCAAGCAGGCCTTCGAGCGCCGCGGTATCCTGTTCAGCGATCAGGTCGCGCAGCGTCAGCGTGTGCAGGTAGTCGCGGTGGTAGCCGATGAAGCGCAGGCTCGCGTCGGATACATACAGAAAGCGCAGCTCGCGGTCGACATGGGCGAGGAAATCCACCGTGCCGACCGTCTGTTCCAGCCAGTTGCGCACGGAGTCGTCGCGGCGCGGCGCGCCGGCGCGCGCGGGCATCAGCGCGCCGCCCGACCAGGCGAAGCGGCGCAGCGTATGCAAGGCGCTGCGCCAGGAGCCCTTGCGTGACGTCTGTTTCCTGTTGGCTTCCATGTTTCTCGCTGACGTGAAGGGCTGGAACCGGTTGTCCGGAAGGAATAACGGCAGGCGATACGGAATCTTTAACGGACCGGCCGCGGATGGCGCTGCCGCTGGACCGGATCGGCCACGCGGGTGTTCGACAGACGAACGCCAGCGTGGCCTACATCGAGGCTGACTTTATAAGAAATGAGGACGCAGATGAAGCGAAAACTGTTGCTGGGCGCCGCCGTGGCGGCGCTGGTGGCCGGCCATGCACTGATGGCGCAGGCGGAACTGAAGCCGGGCGCCGCGGCGCCCGATTTCACGACGCAGGCGTCGCTGGGCGGCAAGACTTACACGTACTCGCTCGCGGACGCGCTGAAGCAGGGGCCGGTCGTGCTGTATTTCTACCCGGCCGCGTTCACGAAGGGCTGCACGATCGAGGCGCACGCGTTCGCGGACGCGGTCGACCGTTACAAGGCTTACGGTGCGACGGTGATCGGCGTATCGGCTGACAAGATCGACACGCTGACGAAGTTCTCGGTGAGCGAGTGCCGGAGCAAGTTCCCGGTCGCGGCCGATCCGGACGCGAAGATCATCCGCGAATACGACGCGAAGCTGCCGGCGATCGACAAGGCGAACCGCGTGTCCTACGTGATTTCGCCGGAAGGGAAGATTCTCTACGAATACACGAGCATGTCGCCCGACAAGCACGTCGAGAACACGCTCGCCGCCGTGAAGGCGTGGGCTGACGCGCACCCGAAGCAGTAAACGGGCGCCCCGCGCGTCAACGCGGCCCGTCGTGCGGGCCGCTGGTACGGATCGACGCAGGCGCCGCGTGGCGGCACGTGCGAGGCGGTTATGCGCGCAATGCCTGCTCGATCGGCACGCTGCCGCCGACGAAGCCGACGATCTTGCGCGAAATCCCGAGCTTGATCGCCTCGATCGCGGCCCAGGCCACATCCTGGCGCGAGACGGGCGGGGCGGCATCGAACCACGCGTCGGTCAGCGCGATCTTGCCGACGCCCGGATCGTCCGTGAGCGGGCCGGGGCGCAGGATCGCGTAGTCGACACCCGATGCGATCACGCGATCGTCGCCTTCGCGCTTCATCTGCGAATAGTGGTGCAGCGCGTCCGGGCCGAGTTCGGGCCGGTACGCGGACAGTGAACTGATCACCACGAGCTTCTGCGCGTTGTAGGCGAGCGCATATTCGGCCGCGCGGGCGACCGCGTCGCGGTCGACCTGCTCCTCTTCGGCCGCGCCTTCCGATTCGGCCGAGCCGGCCGCGTAGATCACGTGCGTGATGCCCTGGAAGGCATGCGAGAAATCGTTCGTCAGATCGGCCTCGACCACCCGCGCGCCCTCCAGCGCATAGCCGTGCCGGCGCACGAGCGCCGTGACCTCGAACTCCGGCTGCTTGAGCAGCAGATCCGCGCAGGCCTGGCCCGTTCGGCCGGTCGCGCCAATCAGCAGTACCTTCGTCGTCATGAAACCGCTCCTTGGTCGATGCGTCATCCTTCCAGATAGGGACGGACGACCGATATCTCAAGTGTAATGTCGATTTGCCGCCGTGGCGGGTGTGTATTAAGGGGCATACCGGCTGCGGGCATACCGGCAGCGGGCATACCGGCAGCGGGCATACCGGCTGTGGCGCCAGTCCAGGCCGCCGGGGCGGCAGGACGGACCTTACGGCCGTCATTCATTCACACGGATGCGGGAATGACGCGCCGACCGGCTATCATGTGCGCGATGCATTTTTCGCCGCTACGTCATACAACGCATCGGCCCACCGGTTGGAGTACACATGGCATTACCCCTGGACAACGTCAGCATGGCCGTGTTCTGCGACTTCGAGAACGTCGCGCTCGGCGTGCGCGACGCGAAGTACGAGAAGTTCGACATCAAGCCCGTGCTGGAGCGCCTGCTGCTGAAGGGCAGTATCGTCGTGAAGAAGGCCTATTGCGACTGGGATCGCTACAAGGGCTTCAAGGCGTCGATGCACGAAGCGAGCTTCGAGCTGATCGAGATTCCGCACGTGCGCCAGTCGGGCAAGAATTCGGCCGACATCCGGCTCGTCGTGGACGCGCTCGACCTCTGCTACACGAAGTCGCACGTCGATACGTTCGTGATCATCAGCGGCGACTCGGATTTTTCGCCGCTGGTGTCGAAGCTGCGCGAGAACGCGAAGAAAGTGATCGGCGTCGGCGTGAAGAAATCGACGTCGGACCTGCTGGTCGCTAACTGCGACGAATTCATCTTCTACGACGACCTGGTGCGCGAGCAGCAGCGCGCGCTCGCGAAGCGCGAACAGCAGCAGCGGGCGGGCAACGGCGGCGCGAAGCGGCCGGACGAGCCGTCGCGCAAGCACGACATGGACGCGCGCAAGGCCGAGGCGATCGCGCTGGCGGTCGAGACGTTCGACGCGCTGGCGTCGGAGCGGGACGACGTCGGCAAGATCTGGGCGTCCGTGCTCAAAAGCGCGATCAAGCGTCGCAAGCCGGATTTCAACGAGTCGTACTACGGGTTCCGCGCGTTCGGCAACCTGCTCGACGAGGCGCAGGCGCGCGGCCTGCTCGAAGTGGGGCGTGACGACAAGTCGGGCGCGTTCGTGTCGCGGGCACGCCAGTCGTCGGCCGCGGAGCATGTCACGGCGGGCGGTGAAGGCGGCGGGCACGGCGGCGCGCACCACGGTCACGGTACGCGTGCGGCCGAGCCGGCGCGGGCGGGGCGCAATGCGCAACGTCGCGGGCAGCGGGCGGAAGCGGTCGTGCACGAAAGCGTGCAGGTCGAAGCAGACGAGGCGGAAATGGCCGAGGTGGCCGAGGTGGCACCGATGATGCCGCCGGCGGAAACGGCCGAAGCGGCCGACACGCATGGCGAGGCAAAGGATGGCCGCAAGCGCGCGCGCAAGACACCGGCGAAGAAGGCCGGCGCGAAGAAGGGTGCCGCCGCGAAGAGCGCTGGCCGTCACGCGGCCGGGAAGACCGAAGACACCGTCCACGACGTGGCGAAGCACGGCGGCGACAAGCACGCGCACGGCAAGCATGCCGACGACGCGCATCGCGACGCGGAGCAGGGCGACGAGCGGCATGTCACGGTGACGCATGCCGGGCCGGCGGCAGGCGATGCCGGTGGCGGGATGGCCGCCGCCCAGCCGTCGCACGACGCGGCGCCGGTCGACGCGAATGCCGATGCGGCCGCGGAAGCGCCGGCCGCTGCCAAGCCGAAGAAGCCGGCCCGCAAGGCGGCACCGCGCGCGCGTCGTCCGCGCAAGACGGCGGCGGACGCTGCCGAGTAACGTCGGTCGGCCGGATGCCGTCCCGAGCGGGGCGGCATCCGCGCCACGATACCGGCTGGTGCAACGCCGGCCAGTCGAACTAGCCGTTCAGCGCATAAGGCTGCGTCATCACTTCGAGGAAGTGGCCGTCCGGATCGTCGAAATACACGCCGCGGCCGCCGTTGTGGCGGTAGATGTCATCGGGTTGCCGCTTCGCCGGATCGGCCCAGTGCGGCAGCCCGCGCTCGCGAATGCGCGCGAGCACGCGATCGAAGCCGGCTTCGTCGAGCAGGAACGCGTAATGCTGCGACCTGATTTCCCCCTTCTGTTCGTAAAAATCGAGCGATACGCCGTTGCCGAGCGGGACGACCAGCATCGCGCCGAACGGCGTCGGCGGCGGCAGTTCCAGAAGCTCGGTGAGGAAGCGGCTCGACGCACGCTTGTCGCGGCACCAGACGATCGTATGGTTGAGCTGGACGTTCATGGCGGATTCCCGGCGAAGGGCATCGCGGTGGGCATGGACTCACGATAGCCGATCGCCGCTGCGGTTCAAGCGCAAAAAAAACGGCCGCCTGTCGGGCGGCCGTGTTCCGTTACTCGCCGGCGACCGCCGGCCCGCCGGAATTCCCGCGGCGGTTGCTCCGCTTCTCGGCCCACACGCGGAACCGGTCCATGTACAGGTAGACGACCGGCGTCGTATAGAGCGTCAGCACCTGCGACACGATCAGGCCGCCGGCGATCGCGATCCCGAGCGGCGCACGCAGCTCGGCGCCGTCGCCGCTGCCGAAGGCGAGCGGCAGTGCGCCGAGCAGCGCGGCCATCGTCGTCATCATGATCGGGCGGAAGCGCAGCAGGCACGCCTCGTGGATCGCGTCGAACGACGACTTGTGGTTGTTGCGCGTCTGGTCGATCGCGAAGTCGACCATCATGATCGCGTTCTTCTTCACGATACCGATCAGCAGGATCACGCCGATCAGCGCGATGATGCTGAACTCGGTCTTGAACAGCAGCAGCGCAAGCAGCGCGCCGACCCCGGCCGACGGCAGCGTCGACAGGATCGTGATCGGGTGGATGTAGCTCTCGTACAGGATCCCGAGCACGATGTAGACGGCCAGCAGCGCCGCGAGGATCAGGATCGGCTGGTCGTTCATCGACTGCTGGAACGCCTGCGCGGTGCCCTGGAAGCTGCCGACGATGGTCGGCGGGACGCCGACCTGCGCCATCGTCTGATAGATCACCTGTGTCGCCTGCGACAGCGACACGCCGGGCGGCAGGTTGAACGAGATCGTCGTCGCGACGAACAGCCCCTGGTGGTTGACCGACAACGGCGTCGTGCTCGGCCCGAACGTCGCGATTGCCGACAGCGGGATCATCGTCGACTTCGACGTCGACACCGACGCACCCGACGACGCGCTCGACTTGCCGCTCGCGGCGATCGAGTTGAGCGCCTGGTTGCGCGCGGAATCGGACGCGATCGCCGCGGCGCTCTGCGTGGCCGTACCGGCGCTCGACGTGCCGGCGGACGTCGCGACGTAGGTGCCGGCGGCCGCGTTGGTGGTCTGCGAGCCGTTCGCGCTGCCGCCCGACGTGCTGACCCACACCTGGTTCAGCATCTCGGGGCTCTGCCAGTACTTCGGCGCGACTTCCATCACCACGTGATACTGGTTCAGCGGGTTGTAGATCGTCGAGACCTGGCGCTGGCCGAATGCGTCGTACAGCGTGTTGTCGATCTGCGCGGGCTTGATGCCGAACCGCGCGGCGGTTGCGCGGTCGATCGTCACCATGGCTTCCATGCCGCCTTGCTGCTGGTCCGAGTTCACGTCGGTCAGCTCGGAGCGCTTCTGCAGCGCTTCGGTCAGGATCGGCCCCCACTTGTACAGGTCGGCGCTCGAATCGCCGAGCAGCGTGAACTGGTACTGCGCGTTGCTCTGCCGGCCGCCCACGCGAATGTCCTGCGCGGCCTGCAGGAACGTGCTCGCGCCGGCGACGTCCGACAGCGGGCTGCGCAGTTGCTGGATCACCTGGTCGGCCGACAGCTTGCGCTCGGTGCGATCCTTCAGCGTGACGAACATGAAGCCCGAGTTGGTCTGCGTGCCGCCGGTGAAGCCCGCGACGCTTTTCACGTTCGGGTTGCTCTGCACGATGCGCATCATCTCGGAGAATTTCAGCTTCATCGCCTGGAACGACGTCGACTGGTCGGCGCGAATGCCGCCGATCATCAGCCCGGTGTCCTGCTGCGGGAAGAAGCCCTTCGGCACGACGATGTACAGGTAGACGTTCAGCCCGATCGTCGCGAACAGGGTCAGCAGGATCAACAGCGGCCGGCGCAGCGCCCACGACAGCGAGCGCTCGTAGCCGCGCTGCATGCGGCTGAAACAGCGTTCCAGGAATCGCGCGAAGCGGCCTTCGCTCTGCGGGTCGTGCGACTCGGGCAGCAGGCGCGCGCACATCATCGGCGTGACCGTGAGCGACACCGCGAGCGACACGGCGATCGCGAGCGACAGCGTCAGTGCGAATTCGCGGAACAGGCGCCCGACGATGCCGCCCATCAGCAGGATCGGCAGGAACACCGCGACGAGCGAAATGCTCATCGACAGCACCGTGAAGCCGACCTCGCGCGCGCCGTCGAACGCGGCCTGCATCCGCGACTTGCCGTTCTCGATGTGCCGCGAGATGTTTTCGAGCACGACGATCGCATCGTCGACGACGAAGCCGGTCGCGACGATCAGCGCCATCAGCGACAGGTTGTCGATCGAGAAGCCGAGCAGGTACATCGCGCCGAACGTGCCGATGATCGAGATCGGCACTGCGACGCTCGGGATCAGCGTCGCGCGCCAGTTGCGCAGGAACAGGAACACGACCATCACGACGAGGCTGACCGCGATCAGCAGCGTGTGCTCGGTGTCCCTCAGCGACGCGCGGATGGTGGTCGAGCGGTCGAGCACCGGCGTGACCGTGATGTCGGCCGGCAGCGACGCGGTGAGCTGCGGCAGCGCCGCGCGCACGCGGTCGATCGTATCGATGATGTTCGCGCCGGGCGAGCGGTAGAGGATCACGAGCACCGCGCGCTTGCCGTTCGACAGGCCGAGGTTGCGGAGATCCTCGACCGAATCGACGACGTCGGACAGATCGGACAACCGCACGGCCGAGCCGTTGCGATAGGCGACGACGAGGTCGCGGTATTGCGACGCCTGGGAGGCCTGGTCGTTCGTATAGAGCTGGTAGTGCTGCGGGCCGAACTCGATCGCGCCCTTCGGCGCGTTGGCGTTCGCGGACGCGAGCGCCGCGCGTACGTCCTCGAGGCCGATCCCGTAATGGAACAGCGCTTGCGGCTCGAGCTCGACGCGCACGGCCGGGTTCGCGGAGCCGCTCACCGTGACCTGGCCGATCCCGTCGATCTGCGACAGCGACTGCTGCAGCACCGTCGACGCGGAGTCGTACAGCTTCGCGGGCGACGAGGTCTCCGACGTCAGCGACACGATCATGATCGGCGAGTCGGCCGGGTTGACCTTGCGGTAGGTCGGGTTGCTCTTCAGCGCGGCGGGCAGGTCGGCGCGCGCCGCGTTGATCGCGGCCTGCACGTCGCGCGCGGCGCCGTCGATGTCGCGGTTCAGGCCGAACTGCAGGATGATCCGCGCATTGCCGACCGTGCTCGTCGACGTCATTTCGGAAACGTCGGCGATCGAGCCGAGATGCCGTTCGAGCGGGCTCGTCACGCTGGTCGCGACGGTCTCGGGGCTCGCGCCGGGCAGCGACGCCTGCACCGAGATCGTCGGGAAGTCGACCTGCGGCAGCGGCGACACCGGCAGCTTGATGAACGCGAACAGGCCTGCGAGCGCGACGCCGATCGCGAGCAGCGTCGTCGCGACGGGGCGGGTGATGAAAGGGCGCGACAGGTTCATCGCTTACGCATCCGTGCGCGGGCCGGCTTGCGGGCCGTGGCGTTCGAACCAGCCGCGTACGCGGCGCGCGAGCGAGTCGAAGCCGAGATAGATCACGGGCGTCGTGAACAGCGTCAGCACCTGCGACACGATCAGGCCGCCGGCGATCGCGATCCCGAGCGGCTGGCGCAGCTCGGAGCCGGCACCGGAGCCGACGATCAGCGGCACCGCGCCGAGCAGGGCGGCGAGCGTCGTCATCAGGATCGGCCGGAAGCGCAGCAGGCACGCCTGGTAGATCGCCTCGCGCGGCGGCTTGCCTTCGACGCGCTCGGCTTCGAGCGCGAAGTCGATCATCATGATCGCGTTCTTCTTCACGATACCGATCAAGAGCACGATGCCGATGATCCCGATGATGTCGAGGTCGTGCCCGGTGATCATCAGCGCGAGCAGCGCGCCGACGCCGGCCGACGGCAGCGTCGACAGGATCGTGATCGGGTGGATGTAGCTCTCGTACAGCACGCCGAGCACGATGTACATCGTGACGACCGCGGCCAGGATCAGGAACAGCTGGTTCGACAGCGATGCCTGGAATGCGAGCGCCGCACCCTGGAAGCGCGTCTGGAACGACGCGGGCAGGTTGATGTCCTTCTCGGCCGCGTCGATCGCCTTGACCGCCTCGCCGAGCGACGCGCCGGCCGCGAGGTTGAACGAGATGGTGGTCGACGGGAACTGCGACAGGTGCGCGACCAGCAGCGGCGACGGCCGTTCGTGGAACGACGCGATCGACGACAGCGGCACCTGGCCGCCGCCCGCCGACGGCAGGTAGATGTCGTTCAGCGATTGCGCGTAGTGCTGCTCCTTCGGCTCGGATTCGAGAATCACGCGGTACTGGTTCGACTGCGTGAAGATCGTCGACACGATGCGCTGGCCGAATGCGTCGTACAGCGCGTTGTCGACGGTTGCCGGCGTGATGCCGAAGCGCGCGGCGCTCGGGCGATCGATCTCGATGTAGACGGACTGGCCGTTGCTCTGCAGGTCGGTCGCGACGTCGGCGAGCGACGGCTCCTGCTGCAGTCGAGCAACGAGCTTCGGCACCCAGGTCGCGAATTCTTCCGAGTTCGGGCTCGTCAGCATGAACTGGTACTGCGTCGGGCTGACGGTCGAGTCGATCGTCAGATCCTGCACCGACTGCATGAACAGCGAGATGCCGGTGATGTTCGCGACGCGGTGCTGCAGGTCGCGGATGATTTGCGCGGCCGTCTCGGAGCGTTCGTCGCGCGCCTTCAGGTTGATCAGCATCCGGCCGCTGTTCAGCGTGATGTTGCTGCCGTCGACGCCGATGAACGACGTGAGGCTCTCGACGTTCGGATCCTTCAGGATCTCGGCCGCGAGTGCCTGCTGGCGTTCGGCCATCGCGCCGTACGAGATCGACTGCGGCGCCTGCGTGATCGCCTGGATCACGCCGGTATCCTGCGCGGGGAAGAAGCCCTTCGGCACGTAGACGTACAGCAGGCCCGTCAGCGCGAGCGTCAGCAGCGCGACGACGAGCGTCGAGCGCTGGCGGTTCAGCACCCATTCGAGCGCGACCGCGTAGCGCGCGATCACCCAGTCGATCGCCTGGTGCACGCGCGCCTCGAAGCGATGGCTCTCGGGCGGCGGCGAATGACGCAGCAGCTTCGCGCACATCATCGGCACGAGCGTGAGCGACACGATCGCCGAGATCACGATCGTCACCGCGAGCGTGATCGCGAATTCATGGAACAGGCGGCCGACCACGTCGCCCATGAACAGCAGCGGGATCAGCACCGCGATCAGCGACACCGTCAGCGAGATGATCGTGAAGCCGATCTGCTTCGAGCCCTTCAGCGCGGCCTCGAGCCCCGTCTCGCCTTCCTCGACGTAGCGCGCGATGTTCTCGATCATCACGATCGCGTCGTCGACGACGAAGCCGGTCGCGATGGTGAGCGCCATCAATGACAGGTTGTTCAGCGAGAAGCCGGCCATGTACATCACCGCGAGCGTGCCGATCAGCGACAGCGGCACCGACAGGCTCGGGATGATGGTCGCGTAGACGTTCGCGAGGAACAGGTACATCACGAGCACGACCAGCCCGACCGCGAGCAGCAGCTCGAACTGCACGTCGCGCACGGCGGCGCGGATCATCGTCGTGCGGTCGGTGACGATCTGCACGTCGAGCGCGGCCGGCAGCGTTTCCTGCAGCTTCGGCAACTGCGCCTTGATCGCGTCGACCGTCTGGATCACGTTCGCGCCCGGCTGGCGCTGCACGTTCAGGATGATCGCGGGCTCCTTGTTCACCCACGCGCCGAGCTTGGTGTTCTCCGAGCCGGCGACGACCGTCGCGACGTCGGTGAGCATCACCGGGCGGCCGTTCTTGTACGCGACGACCGCGCTGTTGTACTGGTCGGCGCTCGTGAGCTGGTCGTTCGCGTTGATCGTGTACGCGCGCGACGGGCCGTCGAAGTTGCCCTTCGGCGTGTTGACGTTCAGGTTCGAGATCGTCGTGCGCAGGTCGTCGAGGTTCATCCCGTACTGCGCGAGCGCGGTCGGGTTCGCCTGGATCCGCACGGCCGGGCGGTTGCCGCCCGACAGGCTGACGAGGCCGACGCCCGCGATCTGCGAGATCTTCATCGCGAGACGCGTGTCGGCGAGATCCTGCACCTGCGTGAGCGGCAGCGTCTTCGACGTGACGGCAAGCGTGAGCACCGGCGCATCGGCCGGGTTGACCTTTGCGTAGATCGGCGGGGCAGGGAGGTCGGACGGCAGCAGGTTGCCGGCCGCGTTGATTGCGGCCTGCACTTCCTGCTCGGCGATGTCGAGCGGCAGGTCGAGCGAGAACTGCAGCGTGATCACGGACGAGCCGGCCGAGCTCTGCGACGACATCTGGTTCAGCGACGGCATCTGCCCAAACTGCCGTTCGAGCGGCGCGGTGACCGACGAGGTCATCACCTCCGGGCTCGCGCCCGGGTAGAAGGTCTGGACCTGGATCGTCGGATAGTCGACTTCCGGCAGCGCGGCGAGCGGCAGGAAACGCAGCGCGACGAGACCGGCCAGCATGATCGCCGCCATCAGGAGGGCGGTGCCGACCGGCCGGAGGATGAAGAGGCGGGATGGATTCATCGAGCGGCCCGCGCGTTACTGGGCCGCGGGGGCCGCAGCCTGCGACGCGCCGTGCTTGTTGCCGCCGTGATGGCCGCGGGTGCCCGATGCACCCGACGCCGCACCGGCGCCACGCGCGCCCGACGCGCCTTTCGGCTTGTCGGCCGGGATCGAGATCTTGGCGCCTTCGCGCAGGCGATCGGAGCCGTCGATCACCACGCGCTCGCCGATCGCGACGCCGCTGACGATGCTCGTGCGTTCGCCGTCGACCGGGCCGGTCGCGACCTTGCGCACCGTCACCGTGTTGTCGGGTTTCACGACGTAGACGAACTGGCCGATCGAGCCGGTCAGTACCGCCGAGGTCGGCACGATCGTCGCGTTGCGCATCACGTCGACGAGCAGGCGCGTGTTCACGAACTGATTCGGGAACAGCATGCCTTCCTTGTTATCGAAGTTCGCGCGCAGCTTGACGGTGCCGGTGCTCGTGTCGATCTGGTTGTCGAGCGTCGCGAGCGAGCCGGTTTCGAGCGGCACCGTGTTGTTGCGGTTGTACGCGGTGACCGACAGCTTCTGGCCCGCGTTCACCTGCTTGATGATCTGCGGCAGGTTGTCTTCCGACGTGGTGAAGATCACGCTCATCGGCTGCAGCTGCGTGATCACGACGAGGCCGTTGGCATCGCCCGGCGTCACGTAGTTGCCGGGGTCGACCTGGCGCAGGCCGACGCGGCCCGACACCGGCGCGGTGATGCGCGCATACGTGAGGTTCAGCTTCGCGGAATCGATCGCGGCCTGGTCGGTCTTCACCGCGCCTTCGTACTGCTTGACGAGTGACGCCTGCGTATCGACGGTCTGCGACGCGATCGAGTCCTGCGACAGCAGCGTCTGGTAGCGCTTCAGGTCGAGGCGGGCCGTCGCGAGCAGCGCCGAGTCGCGCGCGTGCGTGCCCTCGGCGTTCTCGAGCGACACTTGATACGGGCGCGGGTCGATCTGCGCGAGCACGTCGCCCTTCTTGACGATCTGGCCTTCCTGGAACGAGACCGACTGCAGGTAGCCCGACAGTTGCGTCTTGACCGTCACGTTCGCGAGCGGCGTGACGGTGCCGAGCGCGGACAGCACGATCGGCATTTCGCCTTGCGTGGCGCTCGCGACCTGCACGGGCTGCGGAATGTTCGCCATCGCGGCGGGGCCGCCACGGCCGCGGTGGCCGCCGGCCCCCCCGGCGGCGCTTGCGCCCGCGCCGCTCGCGC